>JBEATV010000055.1:0-8028 GCA_041161815.1 Actinomycetota bacterium
AATCTTGGTTGCAACACCAGGACGACTTATTGATCTACTAGAGAAGAATGAAGTTCGTTTTGATGCATTACAAATCACAGTCCTTGATGAAGCCGACCAGATGGCAGATATGGGATTTCTTCCGGTCGTTAAGCAGATTCTCAATCAGACGAAGAAGGGCGGCCAACGCATGCTCTTCTCTGCAACCCTGGATCGTGGTGTTGATGGTCTGGTTCGCCAATATCTTTCTGAGCCAAAGTCGCACTCAATCAAAGAGATTGAAGGCACAAAGGCAAAGACTGATCACTATGTATTCGTTTTGAAGCATGGCGATAAAGCAAATATCGAGCGGACAAGCTAGCTTCTAACCTTTCCAATGCTGGAGTTATGGTCGGAACATTGCATGGTGGAAAGTCACAGGCAGTCCGTACGCGAACCTTGGCTCGCTTCAAGGAACAAGATTCAGCGGTCTTAATCGCCACCGATGTTGCAGCTCGCGGAATCCATGTTGATGGAATCGATCTCGTTGTTCACGTTGATGCACCTGCAGATCACAAGGATTATCTGCACCGTTCGGGACGTACAGCACGCGCTGGACAGACCGGACGCGTCGTCACGCTTGCTACTCATTCCGAACAACGAGCAATCGGTGGCATCACAACTCGCGCCGGCGTCGAGCCATGGGTTATGGGCATTACACCAATGGATGAAAAGCTTGTGAAAATCACCGGAGCGCGTGAACCATCTGGGATTCCAATCATCGAACCAAAAGTGAAAGCTCCTGCGATGCCGCGCCACAAGGTGCAGCGCAATCGCAAGAAGCGTTCCAACGGTGAGAGCAGCTTCAAAAAAGCCTCTTCAGGTCGCCGCCGTAACTCTTATAAATAAGAGCTCGGGCAGCTTGGATATTCTTCGGTCATGACAATTGGACTAGAGCGATTATTGCGCCATATGGCGTGGGCCAATCAAAAGGCAATCGAACATATGGAAACCATGCCCGAAGAGGCACTGAAATCATTTGCTACCAATTCAGAATGGTTTGCCTCTGAGATTCTTCATCACATCGTAGATTCCGCTGATGCCTATGCGTATCGAATCACTGGCGAGTATCCACAACTCGCGGGAGAGAAGATTACTGAGATTGAGAAGATCTCGGATCTCGCGTTATTCAAAGAGCAGGCAAGAATGGTTGATGCTGCATTGCTAGAGTCTGCGAAGTTAGATGATGTGCAATTAGAGTTCACAAATTACTCTGGAAATCTTGTGAAGAGATGGCGTTCAACCATTCTCTCCCAAGCCATTCACCATGCCACAGAACATCGAGCTCAATTTGCCGCAGCTCTTGAGGCAAAGGGATTTACGCCCTTAGATCTTGATGAGATTGATCTTTGGTCGTATGAAATTCAACATGGCTAAATGATGAAGCGAATCTTTGCCCTAGTTGTTGTACTACTAGCGCTAAGCGCAGGACCAGCTTTTCCTCATGCAACTTTGGTTTCATCGTCACCAGAAGCAAACTCCACAGTAGGTGAGATGCCTTCATCAATTTCACTTGAATTCAATGAACAATTATTGGTGATAGGCGAGAAGTCAGGAAATCAACTTTCGCTCATTTCACCTTCCGGCGATGTTGTTGCTCTTGAAAGCGTAAAGACCAACGAGGAATTTCTCACAGGAATAGTCGTCGGCGGTGACTTTTCTGAAGGCACATATGTTGTTGACTATCGGGCGGTTTCTGCTGATGGACATGCCATCAAGGGAGAATTCCCTTTCTCTCTTCGCAGCAGTTCGAATACCGCTACGAATTTGGCCACCTCCGACTCTTCTGATCAACGGATAGACCGTGCAATCGGCCTCGTTCTCGCAACATCTCTGATGGTGGCGATTATCACGACTTATTGGCGACTCCGGGGGCGAGATTAGATACCCCAGGGGGTATGCTAGGATTCCTTGAATTAGCGATCCAGATTGGGTAGCCAGGCTGCCTGATTTAAGTGATTGGAAGTAGGAGGAATCATCTGTGGCTAAAAAACGGCAACAACAGACCATGCAAGATGCGGAACAACTTGCGAGTGTTATTACCCGTTTAAAGCGAGCCAATGGCCAATTGAGCGCAATCGTCCGAATGCTTGAAGAGGGCAGAAGCTGTGAAGACGTGGTTTATCAGATTGCAGCAGTCAACAAGGCAGTCAACACCGCAGCCTTCACGCTGATTTCATCCAATTTGAAGGAGTGCATTACAGAAGGAAACCGCGATAGTGCAGAAGTGACCGAGAAGCTACAGAAGCTGTTCTTGAGCTTGGCATAAGGAGACGAAATGAAAAGATTATTCGCAACATTGTTTTCCGTTACATTGCTTTTAACTGGATGTTCAAGTTCGGGGTCCGCGACCAACCTCAACGCGACAGAATTTATACAACAGATATCGCAGCCCGGAGTGGTAATCGTCGACGTCAGAACCCCCGAGGAATTTGCAGCGGGACATGTGCAAGGAGCGGTAAATATCGATGTCAGTGCTCCAACTTTTGCAGGAGAAATTGCCTCACTTGATAAAGAGACTGTTTATGCCATCTATTGCCGGAGTGGAAATCGATCGACAATCGCGGCCGGAAAAATGTCAGATGCAGGCTTCACAAATCTCTTCAACTTCAACAAAGGTGGATTTGCAGAACTCGCTGCAGCGGGAGCACCTACTGCATGAAAAGAATTGTAATTGTCGGTGGAGTTGCTGGTGGAATGTCTGCAGCAACTCGACTTCGACGACTTGATGAGTCTGCAGAAATTATCGTTATCGAGAAGAGTGGCTTTGTTTCTTACGCAAATTGTGGACTTCCTTATTATGTTGGCGGCGTTATTGAGGAAGAAAAGAGCTTGCTACTTCAGACTCCAGAGAGCCTCCATGCTCGATTCCGCCTCGATGTACGGGTCCGAACAGAGGTCTTGAAAATTGACCCTGTTCGTCGCAGCGTTCTTCTCAAGGATCTCAACAGTGGCCAAGAATCAGAGTTGTCTTACGATGTATTGGTATTGAGCCCTGGTGCATCTCCCATAGTTCCACCTATAAGTGGAGTGGAACGTGCTTTGACTCTGCGCACCGTAGAAGATGTCGCAAGAATTGTTGACCAAGTATCAAAGAAGCCCAAGAGCGCTGCCGTTATTGGTGGTGGATTTATTGGGGTTGAGATAGCTGAAAACCTCATTCATCGCGGAATCAAGACATCGATGATCGAAGCATCGGATCAGGTTCTCGCTCCTTTGGATCCGGAGATGGCTTCACTTGTCGCGCGTGAGATTCGCGCCAATGGCGTTGAGTTATATCTCGGAGCAAGTGCGGTGAAGATCGATGATGCAACAGTTGAAATTTCAAGCGGCGAGATTGTCGCGGCTGATCTCGTAATTATGGCAATTGGAGTCAGACCCGATATACATCTGGCGCAAGACGCTGGTCTTGAAATAGGACCGCGCAAAGGTATTAAGGTGGACGAATTCAACCTCACAAGCGATAAGAGCATCTATGCAATCGGTGACGTAGCAGAAAAAACGGATTCTCTGGATGGCTCTTCAACGCTCGTTCCTCTAGCCAATATTGCCAATCGACATGGACGTATCGTCGCTGACCATATTGCTGGACGGAAAATTCGACCTGTAAAGACAATCGGTACTGCAATTGTCAAAGTGTTTGACTTGATGATTGCAACAACAGGATGGAACGAGAAGAAACTGAAGGCAACGTCTCGCGCTTACCATGTAATTCACGCGCATCCGAATTCTCATGCGGGCTATTACCCCGATGCGAAACAAATGACGCTCAAATTGATTTTCGACCCTCTCACCGGAGAGATCTTGGGAGCACAAGGTGTTGGAATTGATGGTGTAGATAAACGTCTCGACGTAATCTCTACCGCAATCCGCGGCGGAATCAAGGCGCAAGAGTTGGCTGATCTCGAACTTGCATACGCACCACCTTTTGGCTCCGCAAAAGATCCAGTAAATATGCTCGGCTACATCGCAGAGAACGTCATATCAGGACTAGTTGAAACAGCTCAATGGGATCAGATTGAGGACTATCGTGCGAAAGGCTACGAATTAGTTGATGTGAGAACGCAAGGCGAATTCGACAGAGGCACGATTCCAGGCGCAATCAATGTGCCGGTTGATGAGATTAGAGAGCGAGCTCAAGAGTTTCAAGGAAAAAATCTATTAGTGACCTGCCAAGTTGGCCAGCGTGGCCACACAGCATCCTTACTGTTGAAGAGTTTGGGGTTCAATCCCGTCAATCTAGATGGTGGCTACCTCTTATGGAGTAATTCACCAGCAGCCAAAGAACTTGTACAAAAGAAATAGCTAGAAGGAGAGAGATATGTGTAGCCAAGTACGGTGCCGTAAGTGTGGCAAAGCCACATGGTCGGGTTGTGGTCAGCATGTAAAGGAAGTTATGCGCGGCATTCCAGCATCCCAACGATGCGAGGGTCACGCTAACGATCCAAAAGAGCCAGGATTTTTCGCTAAGTTATTTAAGAGAGGATAGAGAAATGTGCAGCAAAGTTAAATGCGATCGATGCGGCAAGTGGACTTGGGCTGGATGTGGCGAACATGTTCAGGAGGCGCTAGCTGGAGTTCCTCAAGATCAGGTTTGTTCCTGCTCTTACTAAAGACTTCCCTTGTCTAATTGCTCTAAGACATCGTGAGCACGACTACGAACATCCGGTAGATCGCTCAGTCGATCTAAGCCCCGCACTTGTTGTGCAATTCGATGATTTCGTGCAAAGCCCTCACGATTGCGGTCTAAGAAATCCCAATAGAGGGTTGTGAATGGACATGCATCCTCGCCGGTGCGCTTCTTAGGTTCAAAGAAACATCCCTTGCAGTAATTTGTCATTCGCGAGATGTATGCGCCACCGGCTGCATATGGCTTTGTCATCATGACGCCACCATCGGCATGGACGCCCATTCCGATTACGTTAGGAACCATCACCCATTCAGTCGCATCTATAAAGACTTCTCGCATCCAATCTAAGAATTGCTGGGGGTTGATACCTGAAATGAGTGCGAAGTTCATGAACGCTCCTGAATATCCTCCACCGTGCTGCGCAGGCAATTCATCTTGGTTGTCGATGGATCTGTAAAGAGAAGAGGCAAGTTCCGCTTGGCCTCTAATTTGTTGTTTTCGCGATACGAGTCGCCCAAGTGCCAATACATTCCGTTGACGTATTCGCGCCAACCAATGATCTGTCGCACAAAAGCCTCGGCCGAAGCGATGGGGATATCGCCCTTTTTATAGCGTTTTATGGCGGCGGCAAGTACTTCTGATGGATGTAGAAGTCCGTTATTCATGTAAGGGCTCAGCAAAGAGTGATGTAGCGCCCAATTATCTGTAGTAACAGCATCTTCATATGGACCGAAAGAAGCAAAGTGATGTTTGAGAAAGTATTCGAGTTGCTTCAGTGCTCCCGCACGAGTAGTCGCCCAATGATTCTTTGGTGAGTAACCAAGCTCCGCTGCAACTTCATGATCAATCTCATCTCGTTGATGCGCCAAGTATTCGGGCCAGCTGTAATTCTTTGGCGGCGGCAAGCGATTGTCTTTGTCAAAGTTCCACTCACCACCCTCCGGTTTGTTTCCGTTCATGAGGACATCGAGTCGCACTCTTTGCTTGCGGTAGAAGTTCTCCATCAAATACGACTTCTGTCCATCGGCCCATTGTGCAAAGAGTGAGCGTGTCGTTAGAAAGAAGTCGTTTGTGTGGAAGGTGACGCCAAATTCTGAAAGCGCTTGGCTCTGTCTAAATGAAGAGGGCTGGGCGGATTCGATGGGAAGTTTAGGAAATTTCTTCTGAGCAATCTTTAAACCATCGACGGTCGTGGGAGCTTTGATGTATTCGACGGTAAAACCTTGGCCTGCAAGTTCCTGTGCAAAATGGCGCGCGCTGGATATGAGAAAGAAGAGTCTTTCGGGGTGCCAGTTACGTCCTGAACACATGCGCTGGCTCTCGACCAGCACAACTACATCGGTTTTGGGGTCAGCGCTCTTGAGAACTCCGTAGCCACGATGGAGGTGATCGAAAGGGATATAGAGCAGGCGCCTCATCTCGAAAGGATAGTTAAATTGTGCAGAATTCTCAGGTTATGCCAAAGAACTCACGCCCTGTGTAGCTTTTGCCGTTCTGAGTAATAGTTGAAAGTTCAACTAACCCTGATAGGGTAGAGCCATGATTGACATTGAGAATCTTGAGTTTGGCCTCGACACTTTCGGCGATACTCAGCATGACGATGCAGGTAAGCCAATTTCGGCTGGCCAAACGATTCGCAATGTCGTCGAGCAAGCAGTCTTTGCAGATTCCCTTGGACTTGATCACTTCAGTATCGGTGAGCATCATCGTGACGACTTCGCCGTTTCAGCACCCGACACTGTGTTGGCCGGAATTGCAACACGGACGTGCCGCATCAAGTTAGGAACAGGTGTCACTGTTCTGTCGAGCGAGGATCCTGTTCGTGTTTACCAAAGGTTTGCAACCATTGATGCGCTCTCACATGGACGAGCAGAGATTACCGCCGGCCGAGGATCATTTATCGAATCCTTTCCGCTATTTGGCTACGAGCTCTCCGATTACGCCGTTCTCTTTGAAGAGAAACTCGAATTACTCGTAGAAATTTTGAAAGAACATGCAGTGACGTGGTCTGGAACAACTCGGGCACCTTTGAAGAATCAAGAGATCTATCCCAAAACTGAACGTGGAGCTATTCCGCTTCGTGTCGGTGTTGGCGGAACTCCTGAATCTGTTGTGCGTGCTGCGCGCCTCAACGCGAAATTAGCAATTGCAATTATTGGGGGAGACCCAGCACGCTTTGCACCTTTCTCTGATCTTTATCGGACCGCGATGAAAGAATTTGGCCACGATTTACTTCCGATTTCGATTCACTCTCCGGGGCACATCAGCGATAGCGATGAGCAAGCGATTGAAGAGTTGTGGCCACACTATGAGGCGATGTTTGGTCGTATTGGTCGCGAACGTGGCTGGGGCCCAACATCCAAGGCTCACTTCATCAACGAAGTTCGGCACGGCTCGTTCTATGTGGGTACCCCCGAGACGGTTGCGAAGAAAATGGCTTATGCGATCCGCTCTGTTGGAGTACAGCGCTTCGATTTCAAGTATTCCAACGGACCAATGCCACATAGCCAGCTGATGAAGTCAATCGAGCTCTATGCCACAAAAGTCGTGCCGATGGTCAAAGAGATTTTGGCCTCAGATAAAGCGCCAGCGCTCTAACTTAATTTCTCTGCAGGTAGTTTTGCGAAATTAGCCGACCTGTGAAAGAGTCAAAATAAGTGAAGGTATTTCAGGGGCAGGAGTAGCCGCGGCGAAAGATTCGATGATGAGATCTAAATCGCTGACTGTCCACATTAATTGAAGGTATTGACCAGCGTTCATTGTCACGAAGAAGTTCCAAGCCGCTACAGCTTTTGCGGCATCGTCAGTTCCCGTTAATGTTAATCGAGTATTTGAATGAGGAACAGCCAAACCCTCTTTTGCCAACCAGATGTTGATCACGACTGAATTGTTTCCTGCGTTACGCGAAAGTTGTGCAGAAAATTGCAGATTGTAGATTCCAGTGTTTGCGACTGTGATTTTTGTAGGACGATTATTGACATCATTGACCACTGTGACTCCATTGGTGAGATCACTCGTGTTCACCTGCATCGCTCGTGCCGTATTGATTGCCGTTGCAACTTGAGTTGTTGTGTCGTAGAACGATCCGTAATAACCAAGCGTTGTAATTCCTGCTGGGCCTTGTTGGCCAGTTGCTCCAGAGGCTCCCGTTGCTCCCGTAGCTCCCGTTGCTCCAGTCGCACCGATCGACCCTGCTGGACCTGTTGCACCGGCAGATCCGGTAGCTCCTTGCGGACCTGTTGCACCTGTCGCGCCTTGTGGACCAACAGGACCTTGCGCACCAGTCGCACCTTGTGGGCCCGTTGCACCTGTCGCACCTTGTGGACCAACAGGGCCCTGCAAACCTATTTCACCTTTAGCTCCAGTATCTCCTTTAGGAC
>JBEATV010000056.1:0-4683 GCA_041161815.1 Actinomycetota bacterium
AAAACGCGTCTAATCCCCAACCACCGCCCTTTTTCGGCTATCCGGTAATTCATTTACCACTAGGATTCGGGGGTACCCAGGCCAAAAAGAGGCGAGGTTTGTCTCTGGCGGGTTTTACCTACTGATCGAGTAAGGGGTTTTGGTGGCTGAGAAGAAGGTTTCGCGGGCGTATGACGCCAGCGCGATCACCGTCCTCGAGGGCCTCGAAGCCGTCCGTAAACGCCCGGGCATGTATATCGGCTCAACAGGTGAGCGTGGACTTCACCACTTGGTCTACGAAGTTGTCGATAACTCCGTGGATGAAGCGCTCGCAGGTCACTGCTCTGAAATCAACGTCGTGCTTCTAGCAAATGGTGGCGTTCAAGTCACCGACAATGGTCGCGGAATTCCAGTCGACATCCACCCAGTTGAAAAGAAACCAGCTCTTGAAGTTGTTCTTACAGTTCTACACGCAGGCGGAAAATTTGGCGATGGTGGTTATTCCGTATCTGGTGGTTTACACGGAGTCGGAATCTCTGTTGTTAATGCTTTAAGCCGCGATCTCAGTGTTGTTGTCCAACGCGATGGATTCTTCTGGGAGCAAAGTTACAAATTAGGTGTTCCAAATTCACCAGTCGAAAAAGGTGTAGCCACAACAAAGACCGGTACCGAAGTTACTTTCTGGCCATCTGCTGAAATTTTTGAAACTACAGATTTTTCATTTGAAGTTCTCTCTGCTCGATTCCGCGAAATGGCATTCCTCAATAAAGGCTTAACTATCACGCTTCGTGACGAGCGCACTGGCCATGTCACTGAAAAAGGCGAACAATTAGAGGTCCGTTATTGCTACGAAGGTGGAATTGTTGATTTCGTCAAACACCTCAATCTCACCAAAGGTGTTACACATAAATCCATCATCTCTCTTGATGTTGAAGATACAAAGAACAAAATGTCACTCGAAGTAGCGATGCAATGGAACACAAGCTTCACCGAATCTGTATATACCTTCGCAAACACCATCAACACCCAAGAAGGCGGAACCCATGAAGAAGGTTTCCGTACCGCTCTTACATCACTAGTAAATAAGTTTGCTGAAGAGTGGGGATATATCCGCCGCAAAGAAGATCGACTTACTGGCGACGATATCCGTGAAGGCCTCACCGCAATCATTTCTATCAAAGTCGCCGAACCTCAATTCGAAGGCCAGACCAAGACAAAACTAGGCAACACAGAAGCCAAATCATTCACCCAGAAAGCCATCAACGATGCGGTCGGCGAGTGGTTCGAGAAGAACCCCACTGAAGGAAAAGAGATTGTCCGCAAAGCAATTGATGCTGCCACAGCGCGTATCGCGGCGAGAAAAGCCCGCGACTTATCACGTAGCCGTAAAGGTCTTTTAGAGGGACGTGGCATGCCAGGAAAATTGGCGGATTGCCAATGGACCGAACCAGAAAAATGCGAGCTCTATATCGTTGAAGGTGACTCAGCAGGTGGTTCAACAAAAGGCGGACGGGATTCGCGTTATCAAGCCGTTCTACCAATCCGCGGCAAGATTCTTAATGTTGAAAAAGCGCGCATCGATCGCGTCCTCCAGAACAATGAAGTACAAGCTCTCATCACCGCACTAGGTACGGGTATCCACGATGATTTTGATATTGCAAAACTCCGCTATCACAAAGTTATTTTGATGGCCGATGCCGATGTTGATGGCCAACACATCCGCACCCTTTTACTCACATTACTTTTCCGATTTATGCGTCCATTGCTTGAACAAGGTTATGTGTATCTCGCCCAACCACCTCTCTATAAAATTAAATGGGGCGGAAAAGAACCTGTCCAGTACGCATTCTCGGATAAAGAACGCGATGGATTTATTCAGATCGGTCTTGATGCCGGAAAGCGCCTTCCAAAAGAAGACGGAATCCAACGTTTCAAAGGTCTTGGCGAAATGCCCGCAAAAGAACTCTGGGATACCACTATGGATCCCGCGCATCGCGTCTTAATGCAAGTAACTCTCGATGATGCCGCAGCCGCTGATGATTTGTTCTCAGTACTTATGGGCGAAGATGTCGAACAACGCCGCCAATTCATCCAACGTAACGCTAAAGATGTCAGGTTCTTGGATATCTAATGGAAAATCTTGATAACAACCAAGTAGATCGCGTCGAAGCTGTCGACCTCCAAGTCGAGATGGCGCGTTCCTATCTCGATTATGCAATGTCAGTCATTGTCGGCCGTGCACTTCCAGATATCCGCGATGGCCTCAAACCAGTCCATCGCCGCGTGCTTTACGCAATGTATGACGCTGGTTATCGCCCAGATAAGGGTTATTACAAATCTTCTCGCATCGTCGGTGATGTCATGGGTAATTACCACCCTCACGGTGACGGAGCCATCTATGACACTTTGGTCCGCTTAGCTCAACATTGGTCTCTGCGTTATCCACTCGTCGATGGAAACGGAAACTTTGGTTCTCCGGGTAATGATCCAGCCGCTGCGATGCGTTACACCGAAGCTCGCATGGCACCACTCGCCATGGAGATCATGCGCGATATCGATGAGGAGACCGTTGATTTCATTCCAAATTACGATGGTCGATCGCAAGAACCGATAGTCCTTCCAAGTCGCTTCCCAAATCTTCTCGTTAATGGTTCAGCAGGTATCGCAGTCGGAATGGCAACAAATATTCCGCCACATAACTTGCGTGAGATTGCAGCCGCTGTCGAATGGGCGCTAGAAAATCCAGATGCTTCTAATGAAGACACACTCAATGCGCTCCTTGGAATCGTTAAAGGCCCTGATTTTCCAACCCGTGGAATCATTGTTGGACGCCAAGGAATCGAAGAGGCATATCGCACAGGCCGCGGATCTATCACAATGCGCGCTGTTGTTGAGATTGAAGAGATAAATAAGCGCACCTGTCTTGTTATCACTGAACTTCCATATCAAGTAAACCCAGATAATCTCGCACTAAAAATCGCGGAACTTGTTAAAGATGGAAAAATTAAGGGCATCGCTGATGTGCGTGACGAAGGAAATGAACGCCTCGGACAACGCCTTGTCATTGTTTTGCGTAACGACGCAACCCCGAAGATCGTCCTCAATAATCTTTACAAGCACACCCAATTACAAGACTCCTTCGGTGCCAACATGTTGGCGCTCGTCGACAATGTTCCACGTACATTGCGCCTTGATGAATTTGTTCGTCACTACATCACACACCAAGTTGAAGTAATTGTCCGCCGCACCAAATATCGCCTCTCTGAAAAAGAGAAACGCGCGCATATCTTGCGTGGATATCTCAAAGCACTTGATGCACTTGATGCTGTGATCGCATTAATCCGCGCCAGCGCTAACTCTGATCAAGCGCGCGAAGGGTTGATGAAGCTCCTTGAAGTAGACGAACTTCAAGCCAATGCAATTCTTGATATGCAACTCCGTCGCCTTGCAGCACTCGAGCGCCAGAAGATCACCGATGAATACGACACTCTGATGGCTGAAATCAAAGAACTCACCATCATCCTTAACGATCCAGCAAAGCAACGGAGCATCATCCGCGAGGAACTTAAGGAAATCGCTGAGAAATATGGTGATGACCGCCGGACCCAGATTGTTGCAGGGGATACCGATCTCTCTGTTGAAGATTTAATTCCAGATCAAGAAGTCGTTGTCACAATCACCCGTGGTGGTTATGCAAAACGCACACGCGCCGACCTCTATCGTTCACAGCGCCGTGGCGGCAAAGGCGTTAAAGGCGCTGCGCTTAAACAAGACGACATCGTCGAACATTTCTTTACCGCCTCAACCCACAATTGGTTGCTCTTCTTCACCAACCAAGGACGGGTTTATCGTGCGAAAGTTCACGAGCTACCAGATGCAGGACGTGATGCGCGCGGACAGCATGTTGCAAACCTTCTGGCATTTAAACCAAACGAGAACATCGCATCTGTTATCTCTATCGCTGATTACTCATCACTTCCTCATCTTGTGATCGCAACCAAAGGTGGCATCATTAAAAAGAGCGCGCTTGTTGAGTACGACTCACCGCGCACAGGTGGCTTAATTGCAATCACCTTAAAAGACAACGATGAGGTTGTTGCAGCATCTGCCATCACCAGCAGCGACGAATTACTCTTGATTTCTAAAAAAGGAATGTCACTACGTTTCACCGCGGATGACGAATCACTACGCCCTATGGGCCGCTCAGCCTCAGGTGTAATCGGCATGAAGTTCCGTGCGGGCGATGAATTACTAACCATGTCCACAATTAGTAGCTCTAGCGATAAAGCCGGAACCTATGTTTTAACTGCAACCGATGGCGGATTTGGAAAACGCACCAACCTCGATGAATATCGCTCACAAGGTCGTGGTGGAATTGGTGTGAAAGCTGCAAAGGTCGATGAAGATTCACGCGGTGGATTAGTTGGCGCTCTGATCGTCAGTGAAAAAGATGAAATTTTGGTCATCACATCAGGTGGCGTCGTAATGCGCACGCCAGTCAAAGAAGTTCGCGAGACCGGTCGCGACACAATGGGAGTTCGCCTCGTTAATCTCGATGAAGGGACTCATGTGGTCTCTTTGGCAAAGGTCAGCGAAGACGACTAAGCGTGAAAAATATGCGCTGAAAAAGTGCTATTTTTGCGCCCGCCCGCAAGTCAGGTAGCCTTGCGCTTCCCGTTTTGCGGGCCTATAGCTCAGCCTGGT
>JBEATV010000057.1:0-4594 GCA_041161815.1 Actinomycetota bacterium
GGTCGCTATGCAGAATGAAAAAGAAGTATCTCGTAGAGCTGTACTTTGCGGGCTGGCAGTTCTCACGCTCGGTTTAGTACCTGATACTGCTATTGCGGCCACTGGTGTAAAAGTGCTACCTGATGGAAAGGTGGATGTTTCCCTTTCAAGCAATCCCGCGCTAAAGAAAGTTGGCGGCGTTGTGCAATTCCAGAATGGTTCTGGCCAAGAAATCGCTCTGGTAAGAACTGGAAAAGCAGCCAATGCCTATCGCGCTTTAAACCTCTCATGTACGCACGAGGGAGTGACAGTAAGGCGAAGCGGAACTAAGTGGGTTTGCCCCGAGCACCGAGCAGAATTCGCTGTGAACGGTAACGTCAAAATCGGACCCGCAAAAAGAAATCTTGCTACTCTGCCAATCAAAGTTGCAAAAACTAAAGTAACGGTTGGTTAAGCGTTACTTTAGTTTCTACTCAATAGTCTTATAAACCAGGTCGGCAGGCGTTTTTACGGTTCTGCAATGTCGATTGAACTTCAACTTTTGAATTCTCGACAGTCTGCTGAACGTTGAGCTTCTGCTTCTCTTTCTTGGCGACCTCATTGATCTTGTCACGCAAGCTTGCAGCAGATCGCTCAAAGTTCTTTGCAGCTAATTCGTAGCTACGAGCAGCCTTTGTCCAGGTTGAGGCATTGGTTGTGTATTGCTTGCCTGCCGTTGTGGTTGCACCAACCTTTGTTGCGTTATCGGTGTTGGTCTTTGCCTCAACGAGGGCTGCAGCTTGCTTTGTCTTGGCATCGGCAGCTTTCTGGTCGAAGACTTTTGCGGCTGCTTCATCGGCAGGAGCTTCAGCCTTGAGAGCAGCAATCTCGGTATCAAGCATGGTGATTGCTTTGGCGGCAGAATCAGTAATCGTCGTCAAACGGGTGTTGGACTCGAGATAAAGCTTGTTGGAATCGATACATCCGACCCAGACCCATGTGCGCTTGGCATTCTTCACGGTTGGGTTCTTGGTGCAGACGTAGTTGTCGCCACCAATCTTGGTTTTGGCGTTGGCCTTGGTGCAACGCGCACCAGCCTTATTAGCCGCTTCAGCAGGGATCACCGCGGTCATCGCCATAAGTAGCGATGTAGCGGCAACGAGTGTTGCGCTCTTACCAATGAGCTTGAATGAATGACGCACAAGATCCTCCTGTTGAAACTGATAATTCAATAGGGCAATACTAAAGGGGGAGAACTCACAATTAGGTGAGGGAAACTCCACAAGGCTCACAGAGTTTGCTGAGAGTCAGATTACTTCTTTCTTCCTTCTTTGTCGGACACGAACGTTCATGCCCATCTTTCTCACGATTGGCCTCGGCCCAAAACGAGAGATAAAAGAGAGAGTCTTATAGATGCGACCCGGGACGGATATGACTTTGCCCGCCTTGGCTGATTTCCACGCATGTGTAACAACATCCTCCGCGCTCATCCAAAGCCAGTTCGGCAATCCACCCATCTTCATTCCACCGCGTTGATGGAATTCGGTTCTGGTGAAACCAGGGCAGAGAGCATGAACAGTGACATTGGTCTGCAAGAGCTCAGTATGTAGCGATTCAGTAAGAACGGTGAGGTAGGACTTCGCTGCGCTATAGGTGCCACCTGCAATCCAGCCCGCAACACTGGAGACATTAATGATCGTGCCGCTATCCCTTTCTTTCATTGCGGGAAGTGCAGCATGCATCAACCGCATGGGCGCTGTCACCAAGACATCAAGGAGTGCAATCTCCTCTGAAGTATCACTGGCAAGAAAACTCTTGTTTATTCCAAAGCCAGCATTGTTGATGAGAACATCAATGGGTCGGCTGAGATTCTGAAGGCGGAGCACAATACGTCGAACATCTTCATCGCGCGTGAGATCAGCCTGAATAACTTCTACTTCAATACCGAATGAATTTCGCCATTCATCAGCCCGTTGATTGAGGCGGTTGAGGTCACGAGCTACAAGAACTAGGTCGTGATTTTCGCTCGCTAACAATTGTGCAAAAGCTGCACCGATACCGACGGTTGCGCCAGTAATGAGCGCGATGGGTCGTTGCTGTGTTGCGGGCGTGGGCACTACTGAAGAATATCGCTAGCGTCCTCATCGCGGACATGCCATGAGGTGCCATATTCCTGCAGTAAATCAAGGAATGGTTTTGGTTCGAACCATTCTGGACCGTTGACACCGAGAGGCTTCCACAGTCCTTTATGGATGAGCTCCATAGCAACAACAGGATTGACTGCGGTCTGCCAAACAACTGCTTGATCGCCATATTCCTTCATCGACCATTCGTTATCAATAACGTTGTAGATGTATACAGCTTTTGGCTTACCGGCTTTATCTAAGCCCCGAACGAGCGCACCAGCACAAGTCTTGCCTTTCATGCGCGAACCTAGGGTTGCAGGATCTGGAAGCGATGCAGCGAGCAGGTCACGTGGTGCAACAGAGACTCCTTGAACCTCAACATTCTCTTTGCGATCCATTCCGAGCATGTTGATAGTTTTCAAAATCTGAATGAACTCTGCGCCAAGTCCATACTTGAAGTTAACTTTCTTCGCATCAATCTTCTGAGGGATGAGAACAACTTCTTCGTGCTCTACGTTGACGCATTCGACAGGGCCGATTCCTTCTGGGAAATCAAAAGTTTCGAGTTCGCTGAAGGGTTCGGTAGTAAACCAACCACGACCATCTTCCCAAACAATCGGAGGATTGAGGCACTCTTCAATGGTTGTCCAGATTGAGAATGATGGAGCAAAGTCAGCGCCCTCAACTCGCAGGTTAGATCCATCAAGAACGGTAATGGAATCAATTCTGCTGAAAAGTTCGTCATTGGCGTACTTTGCGAAGATGTCGCTCATACCTGGCTCGACGCCCATTCCGACGAGAGCAAAGATTTTTCTCTCTTCCCAGTTCCAGTCACGTGCAAATTGTTCGTCACCTAACTTCACACCAGTTTCGCGATGTGGATAGTGAGGATGAGGACGAGAAAGAGACATTGCCATATCGATGTAATTCGTATTCTCAATTTCGCAGGCCAAGAAAATCGGCATAACAAATCGAGGATCAACAGCATTGATCACAACATCAGGGTCGGCTTTACGTATTAACTCACGGAGATCTTCGAGTTCTGCAGCGTTAACTTGGGCCGCGGAGAATCGAGGGTCTTTGACGCGATAAACGGCTTCTTCTGCGCGAGACAGGGTTCGGTCAGCAATAATCAACGAGGTAATAAATGACCTACGTGACGCGATATTCGCTATCGCTCTTCCGACGCCGCCCGCACCAATTACTAGGGCTTTCATGATTAGAAATCAACTCCAAACGAGATTGACCTGTAGGTTATCCGAATCGAATGAATTATGCAATTTACCGTTCGATTACCCTCAATTATCATTAGGTACTTCACATTTATTACACATTCTTAGTGAACTAAATGAGAAACAAATAAATAGTCACGTCCTTGTAGCTCAGTGGATAGAGCAACCGCCTCCTAAGCGGTAGGTCGCCGGTTCAACTCCGGCCAAGGACACAACGTAAAAGAATTAATTAAATACGACTGTGCGATTGCCGACGATGAAAATACGATCCTCTGCAAATAAGCGAACTGCTTTTGCAAGTACGCGACGTTCAATATCTCTTCCTAGTGCAATCAATTGTTCAGGAGTAGATGCGTGTGTCACATGAGCAACATCTTGTTCAATGATGGGACCTTCGTCTAGATCAGCAGTAACAAAGTGTGCGGTCGCTCCAATTATCTTCACGCCCTTGGCATGCGCCTGGTGATAAGGCTTAGCACCCTTGAATCCGGGCAAGAATGAGTGATGAATGTTGATGATGCGATTAGCCATCGTCTTACAAAATTCAGACGAGAGAATCTGCATATAGCGGGCCAAGACAACAAAGTCGATTTGCTCTGCTGATATGAGTGAGAGAAGCTCCGCCTCAGATTTTGCCTTGTCATCAACTGGTAGGTACTTGAACTTGATTCCATGTCCTTCAACTAATCCGCGTAGATCTTCGCGATTGCTTACGACAAGTGGAATCTCAATTGGCAATTCTCTAAGTTCGAGGAGATAGAGCAGATCTCGCAAACAATGGCTCTCTTTGGTGACCATTACTAGAGCGCGCTTAGGGCTTGCGTTGTCGCGAATAGTTAATTCAGGCTTGAACTTAGATAGACCCTCGCTGAGCACCTCTCGCGATTTCTCGAGCGAGGCTCCAGTTTCAAAGCGTGTACGCATAACAAAAGAATTTGTGACGGGATCTGTGAACTGTTGATTCTCGATGATGTTGCCTTGTGCGGCCAGAACGGAACTAGTCATCGAATGCACGATGCCTGGCTGGTCTGCGCACTGCAGAGTTGCAATCAAATCCACGCAGAGAGTCTACCTGCGCGGGTGAGATCAGTGATTTATCTGGAAACGCTTAAGAGCACGAGGTGCCCACCAGTTCCATTCACCGAAGAGGCGCATCAATGCAGGGACCAAGAATGCGCGAATCAATGTGGCATCCAGCAGAATCGCAAATGCAACTCCGAATCCCATCATCTTGATTGATGTGACTCCGCTGATGACGAATGCGGCGAAGACAACTGC
>JBEATV010000058.1:0-8389 GCA_041161815.1 Actinomycetota bacterium
TCGATATCAACGCCGCGATATCGCAGCGCGCTACCTTCTTTATCTGGTTCTGCAATCTCTGATTCAAATGCGATTACGCCTTCAAGACCGGGTTTAAAGTCATCTGCCATGCGCCGTATTCTGCCCCCAAGCGGTAGGTGAGCAAAATAGCGGAGTCAAAGATGCCTCAGCGCGTAAAGTGACGTTAGATACACCTATGACAGAGCTCGACCGCGCAGCCATCAACGCCATGCGCAAGTCCTATGGCGAAATCGGGCTCACCGAAGATGCAGTCGAGCGCGATCCCATCCGCCAATTCCAGGGCTGGTTGAAAGAAGCTGCAGAGAACTCCATGGTCGTGGAGGCAAATGCGATGGTGCTCTCCACGGTTGGCGAAAATGGACCAACATCAAGAACTGTCTTGCTTAAAGATGTGACATCTGCTGGATTCACATTCTTTACAAATTACGATTCTCGAAAGTCACATGAGATGAAAAATAATCCTCATGTCTCACTTCTCTTTCCTTGGTATCCCCTGGAGCGTCAAGTAATTGTTCTAGGAAGTGCAGAGCGAATCTCAGAGGATGAATCGGCGCGCTACTTTGCAACCCGTCCCTGGTCCAGCCAGATCGGCGCATGGGCAAGTTCGCAATCTGCACCACTTGACTCTCGCCAGACTTTGGAGGAACGATTCCGCGAATTCTCAGCGAAGTACCCGGAAGGTAGTGAAGTTCCTAAACCACCTCATTGGGGTGGGTTTCTCGTCACACCCACCAGTATTGAATTCTGGCAAGGTCGATATTCACGCTTACATGATCGATTGCGCTACACAGCCGATAACACTGGTGGCGAATCAAAATGGAAACTAGAACGCTTCTTCCCATAGGCTAAGAACATGAGCGATATCAAAATCCCTGAAAGTATGAAGCCGCGTGATGGTCGCTTCGGCTGTGGACCTTCCAAGATTCGACCTGAGGCGCTTGCATCACTTGCTTCATCGGGCTCATCAATTCTTGGAACTTCACATCGCCAGAAAGCGGTCAAGAACGTCGTGAATCGCGTTCGGACCGGACTCTCCTCGCTCTTTGATCTTCCTGAAGGTTATGAAGTTGTCCTCGGAAACGGTGGCTCTACTGCGTTCTGGGATATCGCCACATTTGGTTTGATCGAAAAGAAGTCACAGCACTTGAGTTTCGGTGAGTTCTCTTCCAAGTTCGCATCTGCTGCAAAAGAGGCGCCATTCCTCGATGATCCATCGGTCATTAAGTCTGAACCTGGTTCACATCCGCTGCCGGTTGCAGAGCCTGGAATTGATGTTTATGCGCTTACCCATAATGAGACATCAACTGGTGTTGCAATGCCTATCAAGCGTCCTGCTGGAACAGATGGCGCGCTTGTACTTGTTGATGCAACAAGCGCCGCAGGTGGCCTCGACGTTAAAGCAAGCGAATTCGACACTTACTACTTTGCTCCACAAAAATCTTTTGCCTCCGATGGAGGACTCTGGTTGGCGCTCATGAGCCCAGCTGCGATTGCGCGCGTTGCACAGATTAAGGAGAGCGGACGTTGGGTTCCAGCGTTCTTCGATCTCACAATCGCAATCGAGAACTCAAGGCTCGATCAGACCTACAACACACCTGCTGTCACCACTTTGATGCTCCTTGCAGATCAGATCGAATGGATGAACTCCAATGGCGGCATGGCTTTCGCAGCGGGACGCTCACGTAAGTCTGCAGAAATTATGTATGGCTGGGCTGAATCCAATTCCTACACAACTCCATTTGTCACAGATACTGCGATGCGTTCGAATGTCGTGGCCACAATTAACTTTGATGACTCGGTTGATGCGTTAGAAATCGCTAAAGCGCTGCGCGCAAATGGCATCGTCGACACAGAGCCATATCGCAAGCTCGGCAAGAACCAGCTGCGAATCGGAATGTTTCCTTCCGTAGATCCCGATGATATTTCAGCGCTAACTCAGTGCATCGAATATGTCGTTGAGAATCTCAAGAAGTAACTGAGACTTTCACGTTGAATAAAACTGCTTACGCGCGCGACAAACTCTTCTGGCTGATTGCGCTCCAGACCGGCGTTTTCGGTATCTTTATGGGCGGATTTGGCCCCGCATTGCCATTATTGCAAGAGGATCAAGGAACATCTGGCGCGGTCGCAGGCCTACATGGCACCGCCCTCGGCATCGCCTCCATCATCGCGGGCTATTTAAATGCGCCTGTCGCTCACAAGTTTGGTCGATATAAAAGCATCTGGATAGGACTCACTATCTTCAATATCGGAGCGATGGCTTTTATTGTCTTGCCATATGCCTGGCAGACCATCCCGGCGATTCTGGTATCTGGCGTCGGTCTTTCAATGACCGTTAATAACTCGATGATGTATCTGACCGCACATTACGGAGAAAACTCTCCTCGAGCTGTCTCGCAAGCAAATGGTGTGAACTCTGCTTTTGTTTTAATTGGAAATTTCATCATCGGAGTAATTGCCGGAACGCAATTTAGTTGGCGGTTAGGGCTACTGATCTGCCTCCCCTTTGCAATTATTTTGTATCTGACTCTTGGTCGACAACACAATCCAGAGCACATTCCCTCCGAAGAGGGTCGCCAACGCGGATCTCTGCCAGGAAAGTATTGGTTGAGCTGGTTTGGAATGATGTTCTGTATCGCAGCTGAATTTGCGATTGCATTCTGGGCCGCTGCGCTCTTTCGTGAGAAGACTGGTCTAAGCGCGGCGCTATCCACAACGCTTGTACTCGCCTACCCATTTGGAATGATGATTGGTCGCTGGTTCGGAACTTATCTCTTTCCTGATCTTGATATCGATGACCGTTTGCGATTAATTATTGGACTACAAGGTGTGAGCTTTATGGTCTTCTGGCTTTCCACCAATCCCTTTATCTCCTTCGCCACGCTCTTCATCGTGGGACTGGGCACCTCAATGCAGTTTGCGCTCTCTTCTCTACGGTTACTTCGTTTTGGGCGAGCAAAACCAGATCTGGCAATGGGTAAATCAAGCCTGAGCGCTGGGGTTGCGATTGCACTTTCGCCTTTATTCCTTGGCTTTTTGGCCGATAGATTCGGCATTGTTCAGGGCTTTCTACTTGTACCGATTTTGGTGGTCTGCGCATTTATTATTGTGACCCTCGTACCATCTAAGTCAGAGATACCGGAGAAGTAAATGAATTACAGAACACGCAGAATTGTGACGCTAGTGATTCTTTTCAGCTTAGTCTTTTTTGTCCTCATAAGCGGGCTCTAGTACATCGGCAATCGCAACGCTGGCAGGGGCATCGCCTTTGTCGTGGAATTGCGAGTAGGTAATCAGCGCAGCCAATAACGAGATAGAGCCGCAGATTGCGATGGTTGGTCGTGTTCCGATCGCTTCAGTCATCCATCCAATAAACGGAGAGACGATGGGCGTGCCGCCAAGAAAGACTGTCAGATAGATTCCCATAACGCGGCCGCGAATCTGAGAGTCAGTGCGCATCTGGACCATGGTGTTAGCGCCAATAAAGGTCAGTAGCGCTACTCCTCCGATGAATGGCAAGAAGATTGCGTAGATCAAATAGCTTGGTGCGAAGGCGCCCACAATAAGTAGCGCGCTAAAGATCATCGAACCTTTCATTACAAACCGCGGTCCGCGCTTCTTCTCTAGACGTGCAGAGATAATTGCGCCAGATAGCGAGCCGATTGCCAGAATACTTCCCAGCGCACCATATTCAGCAGCGCTCTTATTGAAAACTTCAGTCGCCATCATTGTGTTGAAGATATTGAAATTCAGTCCAAAGCTTGTAGCAAAGAAGACAGTAATCATGACTGCCAAGATGTCAGGTCGGGCTGCGACATAACGCATCGCTTCGCGGACTTTGGTGGAGGTTGATTTACGCTCTTCTCTAAAGAGATCAGCTTCACGGATATTTAGTAGTGCGATGATCACAATCAAGTAAGAGATCCCATTAAGAACAAATGAGACTCCGGTGCCATAGGCGGCGATTAAGAGCCCTGATAGACCAGGTCCTAACAATCGACCGGTATTGAAATTTGCCGAATTAAGGCCCACGGCGTTTGGTAAGTCATCTTTTCCGACTACTTCTGCGTTGAAGCTCTGACGAACAGGGGCATCGATGGCGTTTCCCATACCGAGAGTGAAGGCAAAGAACATCACATGCCAGATTTGAATGTTTTCAGTCAGAACGAGAGTTCCGACAGATAGCGCAGATAGCCCGCTTGTGAGGTTGGTGAGCATTAAGACTTTTCTCTTATTGAACTTATCGGCGATCTTTCCACCAGAGATGCTGAAGAAAAGTACCGGAGCAAATTGCAGCGCTGTGACAAGTCCTAGATAAGAACCGCTATCGGTGAGTTCGAGAATTAACCATGCTTGGGCGACGCCTTGAGCCCAAGTGCCAACATTGGAGAGGAAATTAGCTGAGAAGAGTATTCGGAAGTTGCGATGCTTGAACGATCGCAGAGTTCCCATTAGGCAATTCTAGTATGATTTCAGATATGCGCAGCGCGGTTCCAATCATCATTATCGGAATAGTTGCATGGACGATTGCGCTCATTTTTGCAATCATCGTTAATGCGGTCGCAAAATGGACGATTGCGCTCATTTTTGCAATCATCGTTAATGCGGTCGCAAAGATTGTTCTGACCTGTGTGCTTGGAATACTTCTAGGCCTTATCGGAATTCGCTACACCAAACGCCGAGCAAATCGCGAAGAGAAGTAATTTATCCTTCGATTTCTTGAGCGATTCCACGCAAGACTTTAGCAACACGGGCCGCTTCGGCATCGCTCGGATGACGACCTTGACGTAGGCCATTTCCAACGCGATCCAACATCTTGATTGATTCTTCAATTAGAACAGCAAGATCTTCTGCGCCTGCTTTGGAGTTAGCAAGAGATGGCGGCGCATCAATGATGCGAACAGAGAGAGCTTGTGGGCCTTTACGGCCTTCGGCAACACCGAACTCAAGTTTGGTGCCAGGCTTTACTGTTGTGACTCCAGCAGGAAGTGCAGAAGCTGCAAGATAAACATCTTCGCCTTCATCAGATGAGATGAAACCAAAACCTTTTTCGAGGCTGAACCATTTAACGCGTCCGACTGGCATGACGGGAACCTCCTGCAAGGACTTTATCTTTAGGTGTCGTGTGCGCCGCGGTTTGCGGACAGGCCGCTAGTTTATCGCTTCGGAATGCGCGCCGCATCCATGATTTACGGAGACCACACGCGCATCTTCAGGTGAAATTGCATTAGCGCATACGCCGAACGCCTGACGGAACGAGCCTGCGATAGGCAGATAGAAACCACAGGTGCCGCAATTCTTTGGTGCATGTTGAGCGATAGGCGCATTGGGACCTCGGTCGCCTTCAATCCAACGCTTCGCTGCTTGATCGCGTCCTTCAATAGAGAGCACACGTAGACGACCAGCGCCGAGTTCGAATAATTCGTGAAGATCCAACTCTTCATCGTTTGGCAGAACTGCAGATGCTGGAACCAAACGTGGATCATCGGCTTCTGTTGGAACGATTGTTCCGACTCCGACATCCTCAGCTGTGATGCGTTGGCTATAGGGAATCCATTCAGGGGCAAGAAGCGCATCAGATCCTGGAAGTAGAACAACATCGCAGATTGTTGGTGCGCTCTTTTCGTCAAGCTTTGCGACAGTGACAGCCCAGCGCCATCCAACATATCCAGGCAAGAAAGCTTCGAAGAGATAGGTCGCAACATGATCATCATCAGATTCAACAGAGATCTGAGCGCCAACAAACTTTTCGTTCTTGGCATCTTCAAGTGCCGCTAAACGAGCAAAGTCAGCGGCATCGAATGGATCGATACCGCTGACCGCTTTTGAATTCTTCTTCGTCGCACGTGACATGGACGAAGTCTATCTTCTACTTTAGAAGTCCATATCTCCGCCTGGTGCGGCTGGCATCGCAGGCTTAGGTTCTGGCTTATCAGCAATAACAGCCTCTGTTGTGAGGAAGAGGGCGGCAATTGATGCTGCGTTCTGGAGAGCAGAGCGCGTGACCTTAGCGGGATCGATGATGCCGCTCTTGATCATGTCGACGTACTCACCTGTTGCGGCATTGAGACCATGTCCAGCCTCGAGATGGCGAACTTTCTCAACCACTACTCCGCCTTCAAGTCCGGCGTTGATTGCAATCTGCTTCAGTGGAGCTTCGACTGCGAATTCGACGATCTTTGCACCGGTTGCTTCATCGCCAGAAAGTTTCAACTTATCGAATGCTTTCTTTGATGCTTGAAGTAGCGCTACTCCACCACCAGAGACGATGCCTTCTTCGACGGCAGCCTTCGCATTGCGGACTGCATCTTCGATGCGGTGCTTACGCTCTTTGAGTTCAACTTCAGTTGCAGCTCCCGCTTTAATGACAGCAACGCCACCAGCAAGCTTTGCTAGACGCTCTTGAAGTTTCTCACGATCGTAATCCTAGACGCTCTTGAAGTTTCTCACGATCGTAATCCGAGTCAGTTTTCTCAATCTCAGAACGGATCTGGCTAACGCGACCCTTAATCATCTCGTCATCACCAGCGCCTTCAACGATAGTGGTTTCATCCTTTGTAATAACGACTTTGCGGGCTTTACCAAGGAGATCAAGAGTTGCAGCCTCGAGCTTGAGACCAACTTCCTCAGAGATGACTGTTCCGCCGGTAAGAATCGCGATGTCCTGGAGCATCGCCTTGCGACGATCACCAAAACCTGGCGCCTTTACAGCAGCTGAACGGAATGTTCCACGAATCTTATTTACAACGAGAGTGGCAAGAGCTTCGCCTTCAATATCTTCAGCGATAATCGCAAGTGGCTTACCAGCCTGCATTACCTTCTCAAGAATCGGCACAAGATCTTTGATATTGGAAATCTTTGAGTTGCAGATCAAGACATATGCATCTTCCAAGATTGCTTCCATACGTTCGGTATCTGTGACCATGTATGGCGAGATGTAACCCTTATCAAAGCGCATACCTTCAGTGAGTTCGAGCTCGAGTCCGAAGGTGTTGCTCTCTTCTACGGTGATAACGCCTTCCTTGCCGACCTTATCCATTGCTTCTGCAATCATTTCGCCGATTGTTGAATCAGCTGCAGAGATAGATGCGGTTGCAGAAATTTGCTCTTTAGTCTCAACTGGCTTTGCCATGGCAGAGAGTTCTGCAGAGATTGCCTCTACTGCCTTCTCAATTCCTTTTTTCAGCGCCATTGGATTTGATCCTGCAGCAACGTTACGAAGTCCTTCGCGAACGAGAGCTTGAGCAAGAACTGTTGCTGTGGTTGTGCCATCGCCAGCGACATCATCGGTCTTCTTTGCTACTTCTTTGACGAGCTCGGCGCCGATTTTCTCCCATGGATCATCCAGTTCGATCTCTTTTGCAATCGAAACTCCATCGTTGGTGATGGTTGGTGCGCCCCACTTCTTTTCGAGGACGACATTTCGTCCACGTGGCCCAAGGGTTACTTTGACCGCATCAGCCAGGGTGTTCATTCCGCGCTCAAGACCGCGGCGTGCTTCTTCGTTAAAGGCAATCATCTTTGCCATGGTTTCGTGACTCCTGTCAGTTGACCTATTAGTTAAGAATCGGACGACCTGTTATCACTCTCGTCCGGCGAGTGCTAACGCCTAGCCTAGGGGCGACTATTCCCGTTCTCAAATCCGCAGGCTCGTAGCTCCCGCCCTAAGTCTGCCGAGAGGCAAAGCTCGGTTGGCTTTTCGCTTTACCGAAGGCTGAGTTAGGGCGGTTAGTGGTTCTTAAAGAGAGCGGGAAGAGACGCGGGCCTCGCGGAGGCGACGCAGGCGCTTGATAAGCAGAGGCGAGGCAGCCAGGGCATCCTCGCGGTCGATGAGGTTGTTGAGTAGCTCGTAATACTCCTTAGCCGAGATCTGGAAGAGCTCTTTGATTGCAGCGTCCTTAGCCCCGGCGTACTTCCACCATTGGCGCTCGAAATCCAGGATGCGGACTTCGAGATCAGTGAGGAGGGACTGGACTTGTAATGAGCTCTCTTCCATGGGCGATATTCAACTAGAGAATTGCGAAAAATCGTGGATTTAGAGGGTGGCCAGAATTACCTTGATATCGGTCACTGAGGTCCATGGGTTCACAATCGCAAAACGCAGGATCGGCTGACCTTCGTGTGAGGAAGGGGTGACAAAACCAATCTGATCGTTCAGTAACTTATCGCTCCACTTTTGATAATCACTCAACGTCCAACCTTTGCGCTTGAAGGCAACGATGGAGAGTTCGGGTTCCATCAGAAGTTCGAGGTTTGGACTCTCTTTAATGAGTTCTGCTGCGGCTCGTGCAACTTCCATTGTCTTATCCATTGACTCGGCATATTTGTTGGTGCCATGTGCAGCAAGTGAGAACCAGAAAGGTAATCC
>JBEATV010000059.1:0-4576 GCA_041161815.1 Actinomycetota bacterium
GTGAATCTGAGACTCTCTCTTGCAAATTATCCAATGTGGCATCTTTGCCTTTAGCGCTCTGAAGAAATCTCTTGACCTGGTGCAAGGATGCCGTTGCTCCCTGCTCCTCGTCGCTGAGAGCTTGAGATGCGCCAGTTGCAGCAATTCGCAACTCCTCGACGCTCTCTAGTCGCGAGATGAGGTTATCTAATTCCTCAAGCTCATCTTCCTTTGCTTTGAGCTTAGAGAATTCTTGATGAATCTCTTTGAGCGATGCAATCTCACGATCGCGATCTGCCAAAGCCTTTTTCAACTCTGCAATCTGAGTCTTGAGAGATAGGTATTGACCGTAGGTTTCTCGGTAATCCTCTAGAGATTGAGCAAAGGATTCCCCACCAAAAGTATCCAAGAGTTCACGTTGTTTGTGTGCCTTGGAGAGAACCAGATTTGCATGCTGCCCGTGAATTTCGATGAACTCTCCTCCAAAGTCGTTGAGGATGGAGGCCGTCGTTGTGGTTCCGCATAATTGGGCACGACTCTTGCCATCGTGAGTCACGCTCCGAGAAAAGATGATTCGATTTTCATCTAACTCTGGGTCATGCTCAGCGAGAAGTTCTGATAGATGCTGTGTTGAAATTTCTGGCATTCGGAACGAGCCCGAGGCAGTCAATCTTTCGTGGCCTTGACGTACAAGGTCTGAATCTGTCTTTCCACCCAGGATTAATGAGAGAGCGGTGAGAAGCATTGTTTTTCCTGCGCCAGTTTCTCCTGTGATGACATTGAGTCCAGGCTTGAATTCAACGAGCGCGTTATCAATGACTCCGATTCCTCGAATATTGATCTCTTCCAAGAGTGAGCGGCGAGCCGCACTCTTTTTACTCGCCACGCCAGCCATCAACCGGTAATTTGAACTTAGCTACAAGTCGATCAGTGAATGGTGCTTCCTCGATATGAGCCAGCTTGATGAAGGTCTTCTCGCTGGAAATCACAATTCGATCGCGTTCAAGTAGCTGGAATTTTCTCAGGCCATCTGCCGATAGAACGCCTTCATCGCTTTCGACATCGATCGCAATCTCCGAGTCTGGAGAAATAACCATCGGATCTGAGAAGAGCGCGTGTGCAGCAAGTGGCAAGAGAACAAAGGCCTCTACTTCGGGCCACACCACGGGACCGCCAGCACTGAAGGCATATGCGGTTGAGCCAGTAGGTGTCGCACATATAACGCCATCGCAACCCCAACGAGAAAGAGGTCTGTGATCCACTTGAACAAATAGTTCAATCATTGCCTCTGTGCTTCGTTCGACGGTAACCTCATTGAGAGCCCACCCACGAGCAACCACAGAATCGTTACGTTGAACTTGATAAGCCAGGGTCATCCGCTTTTCAGTGCGGTAATTTTTATTTTTGATAGCTTGAATAATTGATTCGGTAGTGGGTTTTCCAATCTGTGCGAGGAACCCAACATGTCCTAGATTTATACCGAGCACTGGGACCTGTGTGCCGTGGACGAGCTCTGCTCCTCGCAGAATTGTTCCATCGCCTCCCAGGACTAACGCTAATTCGATGCTATTCAATCTCTTGGGTACATCACCGCGGGCGATTGATGAGACACCTGAGATCCCACTCTCAGTTGTAGAAACAAAAGAGAAACCTTCACGTTGCAGCGCATCAACAATTTCTTTTCCGACAATTTTTGCTTCTGGACGATTGGGGTGGAGGACGAGAAGAATCTCACGCGCACCTGCACTAGAACTGGTCACTGCGGTCCTCTCGTAATTGCTTCATCAAGGTCGTGATCGGTGATCATGGCACCTCCACCTTTTAACCAGAGGAAATATTCCACATTTCCAGAAGGTCCAGGAAGTGGGCTAGCCACTACGCCAAAGGTACCTAAACCCAACTCATATGCGCTCTTTGCTACTTCATAGACAGCTGCGCGACGTAATTCGGGCTCGCGAACAACGCCTCCCGCGCCCAATTTTTCCCGCCCCACCTCAAATTGCGGCTTCACCATAAGGAGGAAATCTGTTTCCGAAGATGAAACAGAGATAAGAGCAGGCAACACCATAGCCAGAGAGATGAAAGATAGATCGGCAACCACCAGGTCAATCTCATCTCTAATAACGTCGCGATTGAGGGCTCGCACATTCGTTCTGTCATGTATCTCCACGCGAGAGTCTTGACGTATCTCCCATGCAAGCTGTCCATATCCGACATCAACCGCAATTACTTTCTTAGCTCCACGCTTAAGGAGAACATCGGTAAATCCGCCCGTAGACGCACCTGCATCGAGCGCTACTCGACCTTCAACTTTAAGCTCCTTAAAGGCGTCGAGCGCACCTGCCAATTTATGACCACCACGCGAGACATATTCATCTCGCTCATCGGCCAAGGTAATGGATGTTTCTGCGTCAACCGCGGTTGCTGGTTTCGAGGCCGGGATTCCGCGAACTAACACCAACTTAGATTCGATGAGATCTACCGCATGTTCTCGGGAGCGAGCCAGGCCGCGACGAACCATCTCTGCATCTAGGCGCGTGCGCATGAGCGTTTGAAGTGAACTATTGATTCTGTGTTGAAATACCCTCAACAGAGGTCAAAGCATTTGAGAGCTCTTTATTTATCTCATCAAATTTCACCCCGTGCTCTTCGAGCGGAGCAAACGCAATTTCGTTGATTCTCTTCTTGATGGCTGCAATAGCTTCTAAGTTTTGAGAGTTCTCCATCACTTAGCCTTCTTCTTTACTGGGGCCTTTTTCTTCTGCGATGGACTCTTTTTCTTCGGCGCGGCCTTCTTTGCTGGCGCTTTCGCCTTCACGCGTGATGCCTGCGTTGAAGAAACAACTAACTTCGATTTCAACGCCTCAACTTCGCGCGCGAGGCGATCGAGGTCCTCTTGCTTGGCAAAGCCCATTTTCTTGGCGCTACGTTGTAGCTCTTCCTCGACCCGAACTTTGATGGACTCACTGCTTTCACGAGCCCATGCATTCAGTGCGGCAGCAACCTCTTGGGGTGTTTTTTCGCCAGAGGTTACTTTGGCGAGGTAAGTTTTAAGAGCTGAGAGAAGATCGTTAGCCATAGGAGAAAGGTACCTAAACTCTCTTGAGTTCGCGTCCTTCAACTTGCCAGCGGCTGGCTGTGGCTCCTCCGGCTCGCCAAAATCTACGGCGGAGAGCTCCAGAAACTTCTATCCATTCATCGTCCTTGAGCGAGAGCGCTCTCTTTCTCAGTGCGCTACTCCAGAGCGCTATGTCGAAAGTATCAAAGCCTTCCCGATCATCACGAGCGACAATCAGACGAATCTCAACCACTTTATCTCCGCTGGGTAATTCCTTCTCAATCGCAGGAGTACTGCAACGACCGATGAGATGTACCGAGTTTTCGTACTCTTGTTCTTCAATGACTTTTGTCTTCAAGGCGTCCTCTCAGTTAGAAGAGAGATCTCTCTCTATGTGAAAGAACTATCTAAAACTAAAGGTCAGACACTTTTCTCTTCAACAATGAAGGACTGTGGATATTTACTCTCGAATTTTTCCGCTTCATTCATCCGTCCAGCAGTAATAAGGCTGTCACGGTACGCAGAGCGCAGGCGTCGACTCCAAGATGATTCTCCATCTGCAAGTTCAGGACAGGTGAGTGTGACGACAGCGGCATCATGTTGTCCCAGAGCGGAACGAGCCCCAGCGGCAGCCAATCGCAACTCAACGCGTTCTGTCGATGTAAGAACTTTAGGATCAACTGAGCCAGCGATTTCTAGCGTCTTTCGTGGATTGCCGAGCGCTAGTTCACATTGTGCAAGATATGGAAGAACTGTTTGTGATCCTGAAATGCGTTGAGCGGTACGGAGTTCTTTTTGCGCAACATCGAACTTTTTGAAGTGAACTGCTGCGATTCCCGCACGCTCTCGAACAATAGCTACGCGGCCAGCGCGAAAGACAGCTGCTTGGCCATGCCAATACGCTCTCTCTGGATCGCTTTCAAGAAAGAGATTGATGCACACTAAATGTTTTGCAACAGCTTCTGCATTTTCGGCTGCGAGCGATTGCAGCGCAAAGGCGTCACGCTTTTCTAGCTCTTTGCCCGTAACATCTTCAGGAATGGGCGGTTCAGCAAATTTCCGTACCCGTCTATTTTCGTCGCGCTCCAAAGTGCGTGGCGCGGAGGAGCGACGCTCTGATCCACCTCTCTGAGGGCGCGGCCGATCACTGCGAGGACGATCTGATGAGGGTCGCGAACTTCGCGGTTTATCGGAGTTAGGTTTATCTGAACGCGGGCGATCAGAGCGAGGTTTATCTGAACGTGGTTTATCTGAACGTGGTTTATCTGAACGAGGTTTATCTGAACGTGGGCGGTCCGAAGTTTTTCTTGGAGAAGGTTTACGAGAATGTGTTTTTCTTGATTCTCGCTCCATCGACTACTCCTTTTCTTCCACTAATAACTCAATCAAAGATAAAACAAAAAAGGGGCCACAGTAATCTGCAACCCCTTTTTTTTAATTTAAGTCCGGCGGCGTTCTACTCTCCCACAAGGTGACCCGTGCAGTACCATCGACGCTGAGAGGCTTAACTTCCGGGTTCGGAATGGGACCGGGTGTTTC
>JBEATV010000005.1:0-31370 GCA_041161815.1 Actinomycetota bacterium
AGTAACTGCATCTGCCTGAGGACCCTTTGGTCCCTGGACAACTTCAAACGTTACTGACTGACCCTCTTCAAGGGACTTGTAGCCGTTTCCTTGGATAGCGGAATAGTGAACGAATACGTCCTGTCCGCCGCCATCAACAGCAATGAAACCAAAACCCTTTTCAGAGTTGAACCACTTAACTGTACCTGTTGCCATTTACTTTCCTTCGGTATTTTTGGGGACAAACGTGAATTCCACGTTCGCCAGTCTTTCCGTTCTACAGCGATACCGATTCAAGCAAGAGCTATCAAGCGGGTACTGATAAGCGTTGGACTAGGGCGAAGCGTACCCTGAATAAGCGGGCCAAAAAAACGTGCTCAAAAAAGCTCTTGGCAAGACTCTTGAGATAGGTGAGGATGCGGCTCTGGCTGCAGGCAGCCAATTGATAGCCGAAGCGCAGACGAGATAGATGGACTGGGGAAGGTCGCATCTGTCAGGAGATGCGAACTTCGTCTATCAGGAGCTGCCATGTCCTTGCTACACCCGATCGGAATCGGCCCGACTCATGGGCGGATTCATATTTACTCTGCACCGAAACCCGTTCTATCGCATATCAACTGGTCGCTCAATGAAGTTCTGGGCGCTCCCATCGAATTGAAATGGTCACCACAACCACTCGCTGTTGGAACATGGCGAGCAGCAATCGCGTGGCATGGAAGTTTTGGCGCTGGTGCGCGAATCGCGAGCGCCCTGCGAGGTTGGCACTATCTTCGATTTGAAGTTTATGAGTCAGCATTAAACGGCAGCGATGGATCGTTATTTATGTTTACGCCAGAACTTGGTTTGTATCGGGCAAATGTTGGTCCGCATGGCGACATCATGATGAGCGAATATCAGGTCACAAACGCTATTTCTGCAAACCTCAAGGAAAGTGATGTCATTTCTCAACTTGAGAGATTACTTGGAAAGCCGTGGGATCAATCTTTAGAACCATTCCGACAGATTGAGATAGATGGAATTGATGATTGCGCTGGTAGAATTTCAGTATGAGCGAAATCGAAAAAACAAAATCAATAACACTGATTGTTGCGGCCACCATCGTTGCAATCGCCATGGGGCTTGGACTTAATCAAGTTGGAAGTGGCTTTGCGTCTCGCTCAAATGAGGGCATCACAGTCACTGGCTCTGCACGTGTTGATGCTAAAGCGGATAAAGCTGTATGGACCTTGAATGCAGAACAAGTGGCTCCCACTATCTCTGAATCAGTCCGCAAGGTTGGCATCGCAACCCAGGCCGTCACAAAATATCTCACTGATGGGGGAGTGTCATCTGAGTCGATTGAACTCGGTTCAGTCTCCGCCTATCCACAAGAAGAGTATTCAAACGGAAATAGCACTGGTCGAATTTTGAATTACCGCGCATCGCGTTCAATCACAGTCCGTAGCGATGATGTCGAGTTGATTGCAAAACTCAGCAACGGAATCGGAGCTCTTCTCGAATCCGGTGTCAGCGTTACAAACTATGGCCCACAGTTTTATGTTTCCAAGTTAAGTGAACTACGCCCAGAACTTCTCAAGCAGGCGATGGAAGATGCCCAAGTACGCGCCGAAGCGATTGTTGAGGCGACAGGTGGCAAAGTCGGCAGCGTCATGAGCGTGCGTTCTGGCCCATTCCAAGTGACATCACCGGATTCGGTCGACATTTCTTCTGGTGGTTATTACGACACTACGACCATCGACAAGACGATCACATCTACTGTGAGCGTCATGTTCAACGTTGACTAACTTCTGTTAATCAACCAGACCTGAACGCTCATCGCTTTCACAAGCGTAGTGTCGCTGGGCTTCTTCAATGATGGATTGAAATCATTGATGTAAGCGGTCGAATCAAAAACCGTTCTAAAAGAATCTCCCCATGTGCGATTGGGGAGCGTGAATGTGTGATCCTCAAGGTCGCTATTGAGGATGATGAAGAGCCCTTGATTATGAGTGGCATCAACGCTGAGCGCTAAGTGTCGTATCGAACTGTCTTGCCAGTTATGAGAAGTCATCTCAAGTCCATCACTGCCAAACCATGCAATATCTTTACGTTTTGTGCCTTGATCAAGTTCACCGGTGAAGAACTGTTCGGTCACATCAACCATGTAAGTCGAACGAATTCGAGCCAACGCCGCAACAGTCTCAATCAGGTCTTCTTGGATTTCATCACGCGTCCACGAGAGCGCCCAACCGCCACCAAAATTCTCTACTGCGTCATCTGCAAGATGCGGAGAGAGTGAGTACGCATTATTGGAACCATTTTGGGTGCGGGAAACTTCATCGCCCATAGAGATCATCGGTACGCCTGATGAGAGCATCAGGGTTGCCATGATTGATTTCTTTAGTTGATTACGTCTCTGATTTATCGAATCATCATCAGCAGGGCCTTCGACACCAAGATTCCAGGATCTATTGGTGTCACTGCCATCTCTATTCTCTTCTTGATTGGCTTCATTGTGTTTGTGATTGTAGGAAACAAGATCGTGAAGAGTGAATCCATCGTGAGCTGTGACGAAATTGATTGATGATGTTGGTCCTCGGAAGTAGAAAATGTCGTGAGAACCAGCGACCCGCGAAGCCAGATCTGAGACGCCGTTGCTGTGGCCGCGGGCGCTGTCTGCCAGCCAGAACTGCCTTGTAGCGTCTCGGTAGGCGTCATTCCACTCTCGCCACGGATGCGGGAAGTCGCCCAAGGCATAGCCTGCAACATCCCAAGGCTCTGCAATGAGTTTTCGCTCGCGCAATATTGGGTCTGAAGAGATTGCCGAAATCAATGGCCCATACGTATCAATCCCATTATCACCTCGTGAGATTGCCGTAGTGAGATCAAATCTAAATCCATCGACTCCAACAATCTGACTCCACCAATGGAGTGAATCAATAATCATTCTGGTGACAAAGGGTCGCCGCGAATCTACGGTATTGCCGCATCCGGTCACATCGTCGTACTGGTCATCAGCGCTATGACGATAGAAAGTCTTGTTATCGATTCCCCTCAATGAATAGGTAGGTCCTTGACGGCCTTCTTCAGCAGTGTGGTTATATACAACATCGAGAATCACTTCAATTCCTGCGGCATGAAGAGCATCGATACTTTCTTGTAGTTCTCTCACAGGATCATCTGTTGCGGCATATCCGCGATGCGGAGCAGAAAAAGCGAGAGGGTTATAGCCCCAATGATTGCTGCGGCCTCGAGCGTGAGTATGAATCTCTGTAACAAAGTGATGAATGGGAAGAAGTTCGAGCGCGGTTACTCCCAGTCGGGTGAGATATTGAATGGTTGAGGGATGGCCAAGTGCTTTGTAGGTACCGCGTTCCTTCTCAGGAATTTCAGAATTGTTTTTAGTCAATCCACGAACGTGAGCTTCGTAGATGAATGTTCGCTTCCATGGGGTGCGTGGGCGATGAATGATTCGCGGTGCATGTGCAGTAACGACAGACAAGGGAACAAAACCGAGTGAGTTTCTCTCATCGCGAAGCATCGGATCCCCATTGCCCAGAGCATCATCAGCGCGGTGACCAAAAATTTCTGGGGAGTACACAACTTCGCCATCAAGTAAGTGCGCGTAGGGATCGATCAAAACTTTGGCAGAATTAAATCTCCATCCTTGCTCTGGTCGCCATGGTCCATAAACGCGATATCCGTATCGTTGACCGGCGCGAATGCCGGCTAAGTAGCCATGCCAGATAGGTCCATCTCTATGGGCCAGTGAAAATCTCGTTTCAACCCATCGTCCATGGGATTGATCAAAGAGACAGACTTCGACCGCGTCGGCCGCAGGAGCCCAGAGCGCAAAGTCGGTCCCCCCTTCCGTTGGGTGGTTTCCCAGGATGTGGGGATTGGCCGGCTTCACCTTGCTATTCAAGCATCAATCGAGTGGTCTATCGCCTCTTCAAGACCCGAGAAAACTCGGCTGGAGGGCGAGGTTACTGACCAGTAACATAACCGCCATGAAGATTGCAATCTGCGTCAAGCAAGTTCCCGACTCGTGGGCTGAAAAAAAGATGGTCAATGGTGCGCTCGATCGCGAGAGCGTTGATGCAGTTCTCAATGATCTCGATGAGTATGCGATTGAAGAAGCACTTCGCATCGTAGAGCCCCTCAATGAAGGTAAAGAGACTCCGGAACACACCATCACATTAATTTCGATGGGACCAGATCGGGCCACAGAAGCGATTCGCAAAGGTCTATCCATGGGAGCCGATAGCGGCGTTCTTGTTACTGATGCTTCGCTTGCAGGATCGGATGCAATTGCGACATCTCGAGTTTTGGCCGAAGTAATCAGTAAAGGTGGATTTGATTTAGTTTTCTGTGGAACAGAATCAACCGATGCTCGCATGAGCGTTATCCCTGCGATGTTGGCAGAACGACTTGGCTGGGCCCAACTCACCTTCGCCGGTTCTGTCAAAGTCGATGCCGCTGCATCAAAAGTTGAAATTGCACGCATGACAGAAAGTGGCGTCGAGACAATGTCGGCGAACTTCCCTTGTGTCATCAGCGTGATTGAGAAGATTAATGAGCCACGCTACCCATCATTTAAGGGCATCATGGCTGCAAAGAAAAAAGTTATCGAAAACAAGTCACTTGCAGATCTTGGAATTTCATCTTCTGACGTGGGCAGCGTTGGAGCATGGAGCATCGTTACTGATGCACAAGCTCGACCACCGCGTGATAAAGGAATCAAGATTGAAGATTCTGGCGATGGCGGAAGCAAATTAGCGGATTACCTTGCCGAGAAGCGATTGGTGTGATGATGACAAATATCTTGATACTTGCAGATCACGAGGCAGGAAAAGTCGCAAAAACTGCGGCTGAATTAGCGACTTTTGCTAAGCGAGGAGGGTCACCTCTAGCTGTACTTCTAGCTCCTGCCGGCCAGGCCGATGCGCTCGGATCTCAACTTGCTAACACTGAAATCGAAAAAGTCATTGCAGTCGAGAGCGATGATTTTGCTCGTCACGGAATCGCTGCCATGGTGGATGCTCTAGCTCAGATTATTGAATCTCAGAAACCTAGCGCTGTGCTGATTGCTTCATCAGCGCGTGGCAAAGAGATTGCCGGTCGACTTGCAGTTCGCATCAACAGTGGCGTTATCACAGATGCGATTGATCTTGCAGCAGACCTCGGAGCAACCCAATCTGTTTTCGGAGGATCATTTACTGTTTCATCACGAGTCAAGACTGGAATCCCCGTCATCACTCTTCGACCAAGTGCCATCGAACCAGCTGCAACTTCGCAGACTCCTGCTATTGAAAAAGTAAGCATTACGATCTCTGAGAAAGCGAAATTAGTGACAATCTCAAATACCCAACCAGCTGTTAAGGGTGGTCGTCCAGAACTTACCGAAGCAAAGATTGTCATCTCAGGTGGTCGCGGTACTAATGGTGACTTCACTCAAGTTGAAGCGATGGCTGATCTTCTTGGCGCAGCAGTCGGTGCGTCGCGAGCTGCAACTGATGCTGGTTGGTATCCACACACACATCAAGTAGGGCAAACAGGCAAGACAGTTAGCCCTCAACTATATGTAGCATGCGGAATCTCCGGTGCGATTCAACATCGCGCAGGTATGCAGACATCAAAGACCATCATCGCGATCAATAAAGATCCCGAGGCGCCTATCTTTGACCTGGCAGATTTCGGAGTAGTGGGTGACTTGTTTGCGGTTCTGCCGCAAGCCCGTGAAGCCATCGCTTCCAAGCGCTCATAATTGATTTCTTCGATCGTCACCTAGAATTGGCGTATGTCCCGCGTCTATCTTGATAATGCTGCCACGACGCCTATTTCAGAGGTTGCTCTCCAAGCGCTCATCGAACAATCGCGCCGTCTAGGCAACCCATCGAGCCTTCACACTTATGGTCGTACCGTCCGAAAAGAGTTGGAAGAAGCGCGCGAGAAGCTTGCTGGATTCATCGGATGCCATTCAACTGAAATCATCTTCACTGGTTCGGGTACTGAAGCAAATAACCTAGCGCTCAAGGGAATCTATTGGCATCGCAATCAAGCCGATCCGCAACGCACGGTCGTTGTGATTTCTGACTTTGAGCATCATGCAGTCCTGGATCCAGCCCAATGGCTCTCAGATTTCAGCGGCGCTGAAGTAATTAAGGCACCTGTCACGCCTGATGGATTTATCGATCTCAATGCACTGACAGAGATCATTGCTGCTCGAGGTCATGAAATTGCTCTGCTGAGCATTATGCACTCCAATAATGAAGTCGGCACAATCCAACCAATCAAGGAAATTGTGGCCATTGCTGATGCATACGAGATTCCAGTTCATACCGATGCAATTCAAAGTCTAGGAAAAGTTCCGCTCTCCTTTAAAGATCTTGGCGTTTTTGCCATGACTATTAGCGCTCACAAGATTGGCGGGCCAGTCGGAGTCGGTGCACTCATCTTAGAAAAAGGCGTGGACATTACTCCAGTCCTTCATGGCGGTGGACAAGAGAGAGATATCCGAAGCGGGACTCTCAATGCAGCAGGAATTGTCTCCTTTGTTGCGGCAACTCAATCTGCTTTCCGTGACATCGAATCGAATCGCGAAAAAGTAGATCAACTGCGTAAGAAGTTAATCGAGGTCATTCGTGGTGAGATTCCCAATGCGCGACTCAATGGATCAGAACACAGAGCGACGCTTCCCGGGATTGCTAACATCTCTTTTCCTGACACCGAGAGCGATGCACTTCTCGTCCTCTTTGATGCAGAGGGGATTGCGTGCTCGACGGGATCTGCTTGTAGCGCGGGAGTCCAAGAAGCGAGCCACGTGTTGATGGCTATGGGGCTAAGTCAGAAAGAAGCACGCTCATCTCTGCGATTTTCCCTGGGTACGAGCAATACTGACAGCGATATCGAATATCTTCGTACCTGCATTAAGCGCGTGATTGATCGGGCGCGCGCGGCCTATCGCGTTTAGTCGCGAGGGATGGTTCGAGAGAAGAAGTAAGGATTATGAAGCTAATCGCAGCAATGAGTGGCGGGGTCGACTCTGCTGTGGCTGCTGCGCGCGCAAAAGAAGCTGGTCATGACATTATCGGTGTGCACTTAGCGCTCTCGAAGAATCCCAAGAAGTATCGCTCTGGCGCCCGTGGTTGTTGCACTATTGAAGATTCTCATGATGCACGTCGCGCGGCCGATGTCATCGGAATCCCGTTCTATATCTGGGATATGTCAGACGAATTTCACGAAGGTGTCGTTGAGAATTTCTTAGCTGAATATGCTGCGGGCAATACTCCGAACCCTTGTCTACGTTGCAATGAGAAGATTAAATTTGCGGCTGTCCTCGATCGCGCCCAAGCTATGGGTTTTGATGGTGTCGTGACGGGGCATTACGCACAAACCCAAGATTCAGATCAAGGCAGACTTTTATATCGCGCAATTGATCCTGCAAAAGATCAGTCTTATGTTTTGGCTGTCCTAAACCGCCAGCAACTTCAAGGTGCATTCTTTCCTTTGGGCGACACCACCAAAGAGAACGTCCGTCTAGAGGCACAGAATCGCGGTTTATCAGTTGCTCTCAAGCCCGATAGCCATGACATCTGCTTTGTTCCATCAGGAGACAACGCAGGATGGTTACGTGAGAGATTAGGTAGCGAAGTCGGACCGATAGTTGATGAGTCAGGAAATAAGCTCGGAGAACATAAAGGTGCATATACCTACACAATCGGACAACGTAAAGGATTGGGACTGACTGTTCCGGCCAAGGGCGGCGAACCACGTTATGTTCTCAAGATCGAGCCAGTCACAAATACTGTGGTGGTCGGAAACCGTGACGCATTAGCAATTTCCGAGATTTACGGCGCACAACCGATTTGGTGTGGGCCAACTCCCGAAGCCACAGAAACAGTGCCATATAAGGGTTTTGTGCAGGTACGCGCACATGGAACGCCCCACCGCTGTACATACTTCCGCACCATCGTTGAGGGAACTGAAACTCTAGTTGCGATAGTCGATGAACCAATCTTTGGCTTGGCTCCGGGTCAGGCAATGGTCATTTACGATGACGAAAGAGTCGTGGGATCGGCGACAATTACAGGTACTCGATAGCGATGGATTCAAGCAATGTCCGCCGAGAGATGGCAGAACTTTCCGAACAAATTCGTGATCACCAATATCGATATTACGTATTAGATAAACCAATCGTTTCGGATGCTGAATTCGACGAGCTCTGGAAAAAGCTCAACGCGCTGGAAGGCAAACATCCCGAGCTACGTGATCCACACTCTCCGACTCTGGATGTCGGGGGAGGGTTTGCTACGCATTTTGATCAGTTCGATCATCGAGAAAAAATGATGAGCCTCGACAATGTCTTTAGCGACGAAGAGCTTGACGCGTGGTTTGAACGTGCAAATAAAGAGGGCTCTATTGACTCTTGGCTCTGTGAAGTAAAGGTAGATGGCTTAGCTATCAATCTTCTTTACGAGAAGGGTCGTTTGGTTCGTGCGCTTACCCGAGGAAACGGCACTACTGGTGAGGATGTCACAGTAAATATCAAGACCATCTCATCTGTGCCCCAAGAGCTCAAGGGCGATTCATTACCTTCTTTAGTCGAAGTACGAGGCGAAGTCTTCTTTCCTTTAGAAAAGTTTAATGAACTAAACGAATCGCTAGAAGAAGCAGGTAAGAGCGTTTTTGCTAATCCTCGAAACGCCGCAGCAGGATCGCTACGACAGAAAGACCCTAAGGTAACCGCCTCTCGCCCTCTTGCCATGGTGGTTCATGGAATTGGCGCAATCGAAGGATTCGATTTTGATACCCAAAGCCAAGGTTATGAAGCGATGAAGAAGTGGGGACTTCCCACCAGCAAGCGCTTCAAAGTCGTTAAAAACAAGGCTGAAGTCAAGGCTTTCATCCAGTATTACCTCGAACATCGACATTCAGTCGAACATGAGATTGATGGCGTGGTCATCAAAGTAAATGAGCGATCACAACAAAGATCACTAGGTTCGACATCGCGAGCTCCCAAGTGGGCGATTGCCTATAAGTACCCTCCAGAAGAGGTCACAACAAAACTTCTCGACATTCGCGTCAGTGTTGGTCGCACCGGAAGAGTTACACCATTTGCTTTTATGGAGCCAGTTCGCGTTGCCGGCTCTACAGTAACCAATGCGACCTTGCATAACATCGAAGAGGTTCAACGCAAAGGTGTGTTGATTGGGGATACAGTCGTCTTACGTAAAGCCGGAGATGTCATTCCCGAAGTTCTAGGACCTGTTATTGAAAAGCGAACAGGAAAAGAGTTCGCATTTGAGATGCCAGATAATTGCCCAGAGTGCGGTAGCAAGTTGCGGGCAATCTCCGAAGGTGATGTAGATATCCGCTGCCCCAACTCTGCCAGCTGTCCTGCTCAATTGCGTGAACGCATTTTTTATATTGGCTCTCGCGCCGCTCTTGATATTGATGTGCTGGGCTATGAAGCAACAAATGCGTTACTGAGTGAGAAATTGATAACTGATGAATCAGATATCTTCAACCTCACTGCAGAAGATCTGGTGAAGAGCGAATTCTTCCGTAAGAAAGATGGAGCACTCGGCGCAAATGCCGAGAAACTCCTGCTCGCACTCGAGGAAGCAAAGAGCCGTCCGCTCTGGCGAGTATTAGTCGCGCTCTCAATCCGCCATGTTGGCCCCACAGCTGCACAAGCCTTAGCAAAATCATTCGGTTCCATTCCCGCAATCGCTCAAGCAACAGTGGAAGAGCTCGCTGCAGTTGATGGAGTCGGAAACGTGATTGCCGAGAGCATTCAGGAATGGTTCAGTGAGAAATGGCATCAAGCAATCGTCAAAAAATGGGCGGCAGCTGGCGTCACTATGGAGGGCGTTGCCAGCTCAACCAAGCCTCAGACATTGGTGGGCCTGACGCTTGTGGTTACTGGCTCCTTGGAGAATTTCACTCGAGATGGCGTAAGTGAGGCGATAACTGAACGGGGTGGCAAAGCAGCGTCATCAGTCTCGAAGAAGACCGACTATGTCGTTGTGGGAGATTCACCTGGATCTAAAGCGGCGCGCGCCGAGGAGTTAGGCGTGGCGATTATTGATGAAGCTACCTTTATTCAATTATTGGAAAATGGCCCTGCGCCGAAGAAATAGGTTTCAACTTTGGCCAGAGTTTAAGAAGAGTTAGGATGGGGTTATGACCAAGGCATTGATCGCACATGCTGCGCAGAAGCTGTTTAGTGAAGTTGGCGAAAAAGGTCGCGAGCTGCCCGCATCTCCAGTCTTCTTCGGAGTCTTCACATTTGCAGTCCTCATGTTGATGCTGTATCTCGTGTTGCGCCTTGATCGCGACTAAAAGAGTCGGAATTTTCGGTGGGACTTTTGATCCCATCCATAACGGCCATCTTCATCTCATCAAAGAAATCGCACGCGCTGGAATTTTTTCCACCTTAGTAATCGTTCCCGCTGGAAATCCCTGGCAGAAAAAGCCGCTCGTATCTGCAGCAGATCGACTTGAGATGACTCGTTTAGCTTTATCAGGACTCTCACCAGAAAATTGCGAAGTTATCGTCAGCAACTTTGAAGTTATGAATTCAGAACCCTCGTATGCAATCAATACTGTTGCGCATCTTCAAGAATTGATGAGTAGCGCTGAACTCACATGGATTGTAGGCAGTGATGCTGTGAGCTCACTCAAGGATTGGCATCAGGTCGAAAAACTTGCAGCCATGGTCGAATTCCTTGTCATTGTGCGACCTGGATTCGAAGTGCAAAGCCGACTCTTGCCTCAGGAGATCCGTTGGAGTGCGCTGGAAGTTGGTGCGCTTGATATCTCAGCCACCAATGTGCGACAAGCTCTTGCACGCCACGAAGATGTATCAGGATTGATACCGACAAATGTGGCTGGTTACATCACGAGTAAAGGACTATATGGCGCCGCGTAAATCGACGATAGAGCTCACTCAGAAGGCTGCCTTTGCCGCCATCGATAAGTTGGGGACTGATCTCGTAGCAATCGATCTTTCTGAGCAGATGGTTCTCAACGAGGTATTTCTGCTTGTTAGCGGCCAGAACGAGAGACAGATCGATTCAATAGCAGATGAAATCGAACGCAAATTAACTCTTGTTGGCGAGAAGCCAGTTCGACGTGAGAATTCGGAACATTGGATTTTGCTCGATTATGAAGATCTCGTTGTGCACATCCAGACGGAGGAAATTCGCCAGTATTACATGCTTGATCGTCTATGGAATGACTGCCCAACACTTGAACTCGATGCTGTTAAAGAAGCTGAGAGTTTCAAGAAGGGGGAAAAGTAAATGAGCCGCCCTTCTCAACGTGTAGTTCTCTGGCGACATGGACAGACAGATTGGAATATTGAAAATCGTTTCCAAGGCCATTCTGATATTCCTCTCAATGACACAGGAATTCGCCAAGCTGAGCGAGCCGCACCTTTACTCCTTGGACTACAGCCATCGAGAATCATCTCTAGCGATTTGATTCGAACCCAACAAACAGCTGCTGCGTTATCAAAGATTTCCCAACTCAGCGTCACTGTAGATGCAGGTTTGCGTGAAACGCATGGCGGCAATTGGGAAGGTAAAACCGGTGCTGAGAATCGAGCAGCGGACTTCGATAGATTTGTGAATTGGCTCGACGGAGATGATGAGCCTGCAGGTCAAACTGGTGAGAGAAGAAGTGCAATTGCCCAACGTGCAGTTGATGCAATTGAGCGAGCGCTCGAGCCAAGCGTCTCAACTCTGATTGTTGTCACTCATGGTGGCACTGCTCGTTGCATCATTGGAAAATTGCTTGATATGCCGATGAATCAATGGTCAGCAGTTGGTGGTTTGTCCAATGCATCGTGGTCAATCCTTGAAAATGGGCATCACCGTAAGGGTTGGGTACTTGTCGAACATAATTCAGGTTCACTTCCTGAGCCGATCTACGGAGAGGAAAGCGGCGCCTAGTTCGGGTAAGGTCTGCCGCGCAATACACGTTCGGGGCTATGGCGCAGCTGGTAGCGCACCTGCATGGCATGCAGGGGGTCAGGGGTTCAAGTCCCCTTAGCTCCACTCGATGACAGAAGAAAACAGAAACTCCAGACTGCCGCTGCAGCACATACCTCGCGGTTGGTCTGCGCGTGACCTGGCAAATCTCGAAGGCAAGAGATTCCTTATTACTGGCGCCACAAGCGGCATAGGTAAAGAATCAGCGCGCGAATTAGTTCGTGCAGGCGCCCACGTAATCATCTCGGGCAGAAATCCGGAGAAAGCGGAACAAACAAGAAAAGAACTCTCAAGCGATCGAGTATCTACTTTGATCCTGGATCTTGCAGATCTCAACAGTATTCGGAAAGCTGCCCGTGAGGTGACTGAAGAGATTGATGTGTTAATCCTCAATGCAGGCGTCATGGCTGTGCCGTTTACTAAGACTGCTGATGACTTTGAATTACAGATGGGCACTAATCATCTTGGCCACTTTGCTTTCGCCGGTTTGATTGCCGATCGAATTACTTCACGAGTCGTCTCGGTTTCTAGCCAGGCTCATCGCACTGGATCATTTGCTGATGGTTCAATCGAGAGTATTCGAGATATATGTTTAGGTCGCAATAAGTACCAAGCATGGGGCGCATACGGAGCAAGCAAGTTAGCTAATCTGCTCTTTACTTTTGAACTTCAGCGCATAGCAACCGCGCGAAAGTATCCCTTCAATGCGTTTGCTGCTCATCCAGGATATTCCAATACCAACTTACAGAGCGTTGGTCCACAGATGCGAGGTAGCGTTGTTGAAGAGAGAGCAACAGCATTTATGAATTCGATTGTTGCGCAATCTGCATCTCGCGGCGCGCTACCAACTCTATGTGCCGCAACTTTCCCAAATCTCTACGGCGCTTCCTATATCGGCCCAGATGGATTGCTTGAGATGCGTGGATATCCAAAAGCAACTCGCGCCCGAGCTATTGCGTACGACCAAAACCTCGCCCGCAATCTCTGGAGCGTCAGCGAGGAATTAACCGGCGTTCAGTGGCGGTAACCTACGCACATGCATGAGGCGTACGACTTTCATCAAGTCCAAGAGAAGTGGCTTCCGATTTGGGATCAAATCGCGCCATTTCGCTCGGGCAGAGCAGATGATCCACGCCCTAAAAAATATGTCCTGGATATGTTTCCTTATCCATCAGGCGATCTGCATATGGGACATGCGGAGGCTTACGCACTCGGCGATGTGATTGCTCGCTATTGGGTCCAAAAAGGGTTCAATGTTATGCACCCCATTGGATGGGATGCTTTCGGTCTACCTGCAGAGAATGCTGCAATCAAGCGCAATGAAGATCCAAGTATCTGGACGTACGAAAATATCAATGTCCAGAAAGCTTCCATGCGTCGTTATGCATGTTCTTTCGACTGGGATCGCGTCCTCTATACCTGTGACCCCGAGTACTACAAATGGAATCAATGGATATTCCTCAAGATGTACCAAGAAGGTCTGGCATATCGAAAAGACTCCGCCGTTAATTGGTGTCCATCATGCCAAACAGTCCTTGCTAACGAACAAGTAGTTGCCGGACTCTGCGAGCGATGCGATAACTCTGTCACCAAGAAGAAATTGAACCAGTGGTATTTCAAGATCACTGACTATGCCGAGCGTCTCTTGCACGATATGCAGGAACTCGAAGGAAAGTGGCCAGAAAAAGTTCTGACCATGCAGCGTAACTGGATTGGAAAATCATCGGGCGCGGAAGTCACATTTGAGATCGAAAATAGAAATAAGCCGGTCGTTATCTATACGACTCGACCAGACACACTGCATGGAGCAACCTTCATGGTTGTTGCTGTTGATAGCGATCTAGCGCGTGACCTCGTAAGCGGCACAGAAGTTGAAGCTCAATTTAATAAGTATTTCGATTCGGTCAAAGCTGCCAGCGATATTGATCGCTTGGCAACTGATCGTCCAAAGACGGGAATTTTCCTTGGCAGATACGCCATCAACCCTGTCAATGGCGAGAAGTTACCTATTTGGGCGAGTGACTACGTACTCGCAGATTACGGAACAGGCGCCATCATGGCGGTTCCTGCTCATGATCAACGAGATCTAGATTTTGCCCGCGCTATGAAATTGCCAGTTCGCGTGGTTGTCCAGACTGAAGAAGAAGATCCTTCCACTTCTGGAATTGCCACCAGCGGAGATGGCGTGATGATTAACTCAGGTTCAATTAATGGACTCCGTAGTTCAGATGCGATTTCGCAGATCATCTCAGAACTCGAGGCAAAGTCGCTCGCGAAAGCTTCGCAGAATTACCGTTTGCGTGATTGGCTGATTTCGCGTCAACGTTATTGGGGAACTCCGATCCCAATAATCCACTGTGAAAAGTGTGGTGAAGTTCCTGTTCCTGACCAAGAACTTCCAGTCAAACTCCCTGATTCATCGACACTTGACCTAAAACCTAAGGGAACATCACCACTTGCAACGGCGCATGACTGGGTCAATGTGTCATGTCCACAATGTGGCGGAAAAGCTCTTCGTGATACCGACACTATGGATACCTTCGTAGATTCTTCGTGGTACTTCTTACGGTATACGAGCGTGAATGCGCACGATGTTCCATTTAATAAAGAAGAAGTTGAGAAGTGGTTACCAGTCGACCAATATGTCGGCGGCGTCACCCATGCCATCTTGCACCTTCTGTATTCACGCTTTTTTACCAAAGCGCTTCATGACATGGGTTATCTCAATTTCACTGAACCGTTTACCCGCCTTCTGAATCAGGGCATGGTAATCATGGATGGTTCGGCCATGAGCAAGAGCCGTGGAAATCTGGTCCGACTCTCAGATGAGTTAGAGAAACATGGCGTTGATGCGATTCGACTCACGATGGTATTCGCTGGACCTCCAGAAGATGACGTCGATTGGGCCGATGTATCTCCGGCCGGTTCGGCAAAGTTCCTCAATCGCGCCTGGCGTCTTGCCGGCGATGTCACAAGCGCCCCAGGTGTTGATGTTTCTCAAGGTGACCTTGCGTTGCGAAAAGTTGCCCATAAGTCGTTGCATGACATCTCGTTTGCGGTCGAGTCATTCCGTTTCAATGTTGCCGTTGCTCGCATCATGGAATTAGTGAATGCCACCCGCAAAGCGATTGATTCTGGCTGCGGACCGACAGATCCGGCGGTGCGAGAAGCCGTTGAAATTGTGGCTATTTCGCTCTCACTCATTGCCCCTTACACAGCAGAAGAGATGTGGCAGAAATTGGGCCACCAGCCATCTGTTGCGCTGGCTGGGTGGCCTACTGTTGATCCTGCACTTCTGACGGAAGATTCTGTTACAGCTATCTTCCAAATTAATGGCAAAATCAAGTCGCGTGTAGAAGTTTCGCCAGATATCTCTGATGCCGAACTTGAGGCGATGGCTATGAAAGATAGCGCGGTTGCGAGTGAGCTTACTGGCGTGACCCCTAAGAAAGTGATCACCAAAGCACCGAAGTTCGTCAATATAGTTCTGTAGATAGTTCTGTAGATAGTTCTGTAGTCCTTTCTTTCACGTCCGTACTTTCCACAAGAAAAATTCTCCACCTTTCTCGACCGGTTATCATTCTGTGTGCAAGAGATTTGATTTCATCGCGCCATGAATATCGAACACATGAGAGAGAAATTCCAGGACTACACAGACCCACAACGCAGAGCTCTCGTATTTGTCTCACTCGTCGCTGTGAGCTTTGCGATTTTTCTTTTTTCAACAACCCGGGGAAGCGCTGTTGCTCAAGAGTCTCCCAGGCCACAACTTTCCATCGCTCCCGTCACCAAGACGATTTTGGTTCATGTCGCAGGCAAAGTTAGGCGTCCAGATGTTTATCCACTTCTGCAAGGATCACGTGTTGCCGATGCAATCAAAGCAGCTGGCGGCGCCAAGAAGGGCGTCAATCTAGGTGAGATCAATCTGGCTCGCGTGCTCGTTGATGGTGAGCAGATCTACGTGGGTTATGTGTCTAAAGTTGGCCCATCTCAAGGTCGCACTCAATCCAAAACCTTTACTGGAATCATCAATATCAATCGTGGCACCAAAGCTGAATTTGATTCTTTGACGGGAATCGGACCGGTTATCGCCGGACGGATCATTAACTACCGAAGCTCAAATGGACCTTTCATGGCCATTGAAGATCTACTGAAAGTCTCTGGGATCGGTTCTAAGACTCTTGATCGGATTAGGCCGAGATTGAGCCTATAAAGCCAGCCCAGATCGTTGATCTACGCCTCTTTTTCTACGCAGCCGGGATTTGGGTCGGCGCTCTCTCGTCAAGCTCTTTTGGTTGGCAGTTCAATGTCGTGCTGGCTGGAATCTCCTGTGCGCTCTGGGTAGTTGCTCGGCGATATTGGTTAATTGCGTTAGCGCTACTCATTGGCAGCGTTACATATTCTCTCCATGCAGCAACACTGCAAGAGAGCGTAATCGCTAAGGCAGCTCTATCGCGCCAAGAGGTAATCGCAGAAGTCGTTGTCACAAGTGATGTGAAAAAAACCAAGCATCGAGTTCGAGGTTCGACCCTGAATCAACCCCAGAGTTCTTTCCTAGCGCGAGCAGAATCAGTTCAGTTTGTTGATCAGAGTTATCAACTCCGCTTGCCGGTACGAATACTCTTTCGTGACGAGATCAACCTTGTGCCAGGTGATCGTCTCCAATTCAAGGGAACCTTCATTGTCACAAAAGAGAGGCGAGTGGCTGCGACTCTCATCTCCACCGAAGAGCCAGAGCGAATCGAAGGGGCTGGTGAATTAGCCCAGAAACTTGCAGAAATTCGAGATGGTTTTCGAGAGCAATCACAACGACTAAGTGGCGACGCAGGCGTTTTGATACCAGGCATGATCTTGGGGGATACCTCACTTCAAAGTGAAGAGTTTGCCGAACAGATGCGCAAATCTGGGTTGTCGCATCTGACTGCGGTCAGCGGCGCAAACTTCGCCATTGTCAGCGCCCTAGTTTTTTGGTTATCCCGATTTGTTTTTCGAAGAATGTTGCCGCGAATCGTTGTTACCTCTGGATTTCTCCTTCTCTTTCTCTTGCTAGTGCGACCTTCTCCATCAGTGCTCCGAGCAGGCGTCATGGCGGCAATAATTCTTCTCGCACGAGCAACGGGAAACTCTCGAAGCGCAGTATCGGCCTTAGCGGCAGCCATTTCGATACTTCTTTTGTTGGATCCCTTTCAATCCCACGATCCAGGTTTTGTGCTGTCAGTCCTGGCAACAAGTGGATTGATCTTCTTAGCCCCGGTAATCAAGGTTTTTCTCGAGCGTTTTCTGCCTTCGTGGCTCTCTGAAATCGTGGCAATTTCTACTGCTGCAACGATCCTATGCACGCCTTACATCATCTATCTTTCGGGAGAGATTGCGTTACTGAGCGTGGCCTTCAACATCATCGTCGCTCCCGTTGTAGCGCCAATTACCATCGCAGGTTTTCTTGCAGTTCTGCTCATGCCCCTTCCATCGCTGTCGTGGATTCTTCTTCTCATCTCTCATTGGTTTGCTCGGTGGGTGGTTGCGGTATCAGAGTTTTCTCGTAATTCGCCATCGTGGGGAATTTCGGCTGGGCTCTTTGTGCTCTTTTTCTCTGTGGCAGCTCTGATGTTTCGTCTTCGAGCCAAGAAGCTCTTCATCTCATTGATTCTTACTTTAATAATCGCAATCAATTTCTTTCCACGAGTTGGATTTCCGGGAGCGAATTGGAGATTAGTACAATGCGATGTAGGACAAGGCGATGCTTTAGTTCTCAACCTAGGAGATGCGAGCGCGCTCTTATTTGATGTTGGTCCAAGTCCTGCTTTGATAGATCGATGCCTTAACTCGCTTGGTATATCTAGACTTCCACTTATAGTGATTTCGCATAATCACGCTGATCACTCCTATGGCCTGAACGGAGCTATGAAAGGTCGCGAGATTGGTGAGATTTGGACCAATGGAAATGTCGAAATCCCTAACGAGCTTGGAGCAAGGGTTCGAAGCGTTTCAAGTGGGATGCGAGCACGTATCGCAGATATTGATCTGGAAGTTCTCTGGCCTCGGAATGAACTCTCTCACTTTGAAGGTACAACACTTCCTGGCGACGGTTCAGATGAGAACAATAAGAGCGTAGTTCTTGTCGCCTCTCATGGCGATGTGAAGATCTTGGTCACTGGCGATATCGAGCCCGCCGCACAATCGATGATTGCTCGCGAATTTGCCCTCGAGAGCATCTCTGTTCTTAAAGTTGCTCACCACGGGTCTCGATTTCAAGAGCCCGAGTTTCTGGATGAGATCGACGCCAAGGTTGCTCTGATTAGCGTGGGAGTTGATAACTCCTATGGCCACCCAGACGTAGCGCTCTTGAATTACCTCACCGGCCGTTCGATATCGGTCTACCGTACCGATAAAGATGGACCAATCGCCGTTGCCTGGAGATTTGATGACAGCGCTGGGCGATATATATTCACCACGCAAACAATGCGAAAGGAATGGTGGCGGGTTCAATGGCTTTAAGTAGCATGCTGCTCATTCATGGCGGCGAATCTGTTCTCGCTGACCGCGCACTCGCACAGGCTCTCGCATTACGAGATGATTTTGAGAAGACGGTATTAGATGGAGGAAGTCTCGAGCCCGGCCGTTATACCGAAGCTGTCGCACCATCACTCTTTGCCGACAAAAGAGTTCTTGTCATCCGAGATTTACAAGACGTCATCATCGAAATTCAAGAAGAGATCGAAGCGCAATTCGAACATCTCGATCCGAATCTGCACCTGATATTCCTTCATAAAGGTGGCGTCAAAGGAAAAGCGTTGCTGGAGAAAATCAAGAAATTCAAACCCGAGATTGTTACCTGTGAGCCGATGAAGAAAGCTTCTGATAAAGAAGCATTTGTTCGCGAAGAATTTGCTCGCCATGGTCGCAAAATCTCAGCCGACGCCATCAGCGCATTAGTTGATGCAATCGGAAGCGACACTCGTGAACTTGCAGCAGCATGTAGTCAAATCGCATTTGACACTAACGCGGGTACTTCAGTTATTGGTTCAACAGAAATTGCGCAGTATTACCAAGGACGTATCGAAGCGACTGGCTTCGATGTTGCTGATGCAACACTGGCCGGCGATCCACGTTCTGCTCTCATCGCACTTCGCAACGCGTTAGACACAGGTACTGACCCCATCATGATTGTCTCGGCGCTCACCTCCTCAATTCGAGCGTTAGCTAAAGTTTCTGGCGCTCCTCGTAACGCAAATGCATTTCAACTTGCCGGCTCGCTTGGCCTTGCTCCATGGCAGATTGATAAAGCTCGTCGCCAACTCTCCAAGTGGTCGCCCGCTCTCATCGCCTTCTCCGTTCAAGAGTTATCGCGGGCCGATGTGGCCATCAAGGGAGCCGAAGCCGATCCGCTCTATGCCCTCGAGCGCAGCGTGGTTGCTATCGCCTCAAAAGTGGGCGGCCGGTAGTCGCTTTCGGGCCAAGTTCTCAGTTTGAGCCATCTCGCGGTCGGCTGATACCCTTCGGCGCTCATTACGATGGGGCAAACACAATAGGCACAACCAACCGGAAGGCTTTACGTTCGTGGCAAATATCAAGTCTCAGATCAAGCGAATCAAGACCAATGAGAAGGCGCGTCTGCGCAATAAGTCAGTTCGCTCATCTTTCAAGACCGCCATCCGTCGCTTCCGCGATGCCGTTGCAACAGGTGATTCCAAAGCGATTGCCGCTGAACTTCAGAGCGCATCACGCGAACTCGATGTCGCTGTCTCTAAAGGTGTCATCCACTCCAACCAAGCTGCGAACAAGAAGTCAGCGATGGCTAAGTCAGCCCATAAAGCTGGCGTTCGTTAATCACCCCACTTCACACAACCAAGTAGGCGAGAGCTAATGCCTGCAATTCCACTAGCCAAGGCTCCACAACCTTCGGCGACTAATCCTGCCCAGATTCGAAATTTCTGCATCATTGCGCATATTGATCATGGCAAGTCGACTCTTGCTGATCGCATGTTGGGAATCACTGGAGTTGTAGAAGCGCGAAATATGCGCGCACAATATCTCGATCGCATGGATATCGAACGCGAACGCGGAATTACCATCAAGAGCCAAGCGGTACGTCTGCCGTGGCAATCAGGTATTGATGGCAAGGAATACATCCTTAACATGATTGATACTCCAGGCCACGTCGACTTCACATATGAAGTCTCTCGATCATTAGCTGCGTGCGAAGGTGCAATTCTCCTTGTTGATTGCGCTCAAGGTATCGAGGCTCAAACGTTGGCAAATCTCTATCTTGCTATGGAGAACAATCTCACCGTTATTCCCGTACTTAACAAAATAGATCTTCCTTCAGCTCAACCAGAAAAATTCGCGATCGAACTCTCAAAGCTTGTGGGTTGCAAACCAGAAGATTGTCTACGCGTATCAGGAAAGTCTGGCGCAGGTGTCGAAGAACTTCTTGATCAGATCGTTGCCCAAATTCCAGCTCCGCAAGGAAATTCTGATGGGCCAGCTCGCGCATTGATCTTTGATTCGGTCTATGACACTTATCGTGGCGTTGTTACATATGTCCGCGTTTTTGATGGAAAACTCTCGCCGCGCGAACAGATTCAAATGTTTTCCACCGGTGTTAAGCATGAGTTACTCGATATCGGCGTCATTTCCCCAGAACCTGTATCCAGTAAAGGTTTAGGCGTTGGAGAAGTGGGTTATCTCATTACTGGCGTTAAGGATGTACGCCAATCTCGCGTCGGTGACACCGTTACTACGTTCCATAAGCCTGCGCTAGAAGCGCTCTCTGGCTATAAAGATCCCAAGCCCATGGTTTTCTCGGGACTATTTCCGATTGATGGCGATGAATATCCGATGTTGCGCGATGCCCTGGACAAACTTCAACTTAATGATGCGGCGTTGGTCTATGAACCAGAGAATTCTGCTGCACTTGGCTTTGGTTTCCGCTGCGGTTTCTTGGGATTGCTACACATGGAGATCGTTCGCGAGCGCCTCGAACGTGAATTCAATCTAACTCTCATCTCAACAGCGCCAAACGTTGTCTACACCGTCACAACAGAGACGGGACAAGAACTCATTGTTACCAACCCGAGCGAATATCCCAACGGTAAGGTCCAGTCAGTTCGTGAACCAATCGTCCGTGCAACCATCCTCTCTCCAACGGATTACATCGGAACGATTATGGAGCTCTGCCAACAGCGCCGCGGAACCCTAAATGGAATGGACTATCTATCAGAAGATCGCGTGGAGATTCGATATACATTGCCCCTTGCTGAGATTGTCTTTGATTTCTTCGATCAACTTAAGTCACGCACCAAAGGTTATGCGTCATTGGATTACGAACCAATCGGCGAAGCAGAAGGCGATCTAGTCAAGGTAGATATCTTGCTACAAGGCGAAACGGTCGATGCCTTTAGTGCAATCGTTCATCGCGAGAAGTCTTACTCATATGGCCTGATGATGACATCCAAGTTACGTGAATTGATTCCCCGGCAACAGTTCGAAGTGCCCATTCAAGCTGCGATTGGCGCCAAAATCATTGCACGCGAAAACATCAGGGCGATTCGCAAAGATGTTCTCGCAAAGTGCTATGGCGGCGATATTTCTCGTAAGCGCAAACTTCTTGAGAAGCAAAAAGAAGGTAAGAAGCGTATGAAGATGGTCGGCCGCGTTGAGGTACCCCAGGAAGCGTTCATTGCTGCCCTCTCGACAAATGCAGATGTAGAGAGTGGAAAGGTTAAGAAGTAACGTGAGCCGTCGGCTCTCGTTTTACATTCATATCCCGTACTGCATCCAGAGATGTGGTTATTGCGACTTTAATACCTACACGCCCGCAGAATTGCAGGGACCAGATCTCGCCACAGTCTCACAAAATTACATTGATTCCGTTCTGCGTGAAATCGAGCTAGCCCAAAATTCAGTCGGGGAAGTGGAAGTCCCCACCATCTTCTTTGGTGGCGGAACGCCTTCACTCATGCCTGCTGGTGAATTGTCACGAGTGATAAACGAAATTCGAAATCGATTCCAACTTTCGGATAAGCCGGAAATAACCATCGAAGTCAATCCTGACTCGGTTACAAAGGAATTCTTGATTCAGATGCGGGAAGCTGGTGCAAACCGAATCTCGATGGGCATGCAATCTGCGCAGCCACATGTCTTACAAGTGCTGGATAGAACTCATAAGCCAGAGAATGTTGAAGTTGCTGTCAACAATGCACGCTCGGCAGGTTTTGAACATATCAGCGTTGATCTCATCTATGGAGTACCTACTGAGAGCATGCATGATTGGAAATCGAGTATCGAGAATGCGCTCTCGCTTCCGATTGATCACATTAGCGCCTACGCGCTGATCGTCGAACGTGGAACCAAGTTAGCTTCACAAATCGCACGAGGCGAAGTCATCATGCCTGCCGATGACGAGACAGCTGATAAGTACTTACTGGCAGACGAGTTATTTTCACAAGCGGGATTCGATTGGTACGAACTCAGTAACTGGAGTAAGGACGGTGGGCAATGCCGCCACAACGTTGCGTATTGGGATGGCTCTTTCTGGTGGGGAGTAGGTCCAGGCGCGCACTCTTATGTTGAGGACAAGCGTTGGTGGAATGTGAAACATCCTATGACTTACCAGAAGAAGATTATGGGCGGAGAGAGTCCAATACTTAATGAAGAGACTCTGACTTCCGAGAACATGGCTGATGAATTTGTTATGTTGCAGATTCGTCGCCGTGAAGGAATTGATCATGCTCGCCTCAGTGAAAAACAATTGAATTCAGCGCGAGAATTCCTTGTGACAGGGCATCTAGATGATTCACAGTGGGCAAAAGGAAAGTTAGTTCTCAGTCGTAGCGGACGCTTGATTGCAGACCGAATCGTGCGCGAGTTAGTGTTGTAGTAACTTTTCTTCCTATGACAACCCTCCACACTGTAATCACCCTCTTGCTTGCGCTGATCTTTCTCATCGCCGGCCTCTCGAAGGCGAGTGGCAGCAACGCCGGCCTCTCGGGTACGCGCGATGTGGGCTTTCCAGACGGATTCGCACGCTTGGTGGGTTTATTCGAAACACTCGCCGCTTCATCATTGGTAATCGGTTTTGCTTTGGATAACACAGACCTTGAACTCTACGGATTCATCATCATCTGGTTCGTGATGGCGGGAGCAATTTTCTTTCACTTCAAAGCGAATAAAGTTCGGACGGGTTTTCCAGCCATGCTACTGATCATTCTTGCGACGATTGGTATCGCAACAATCTAGCCATGGAAACTCGCCAACTAGAGATTCTTCGAGCGATCGTAGAAGAGTATGTCGCAACTGAGGAGCCAGTAGGTTCGAAGGCTATCTCTCAGAGACACGGTCTAGGAATTTCTCCCGCAACTATTCGTAACGAGATGTCGGTTTTAGAAGATGCGGGACTTATTACCCAACCGCACACAAGCGCGGGACGTATTCCTACTGATAAGGGATACCGACTTTTCGTCGACAAGATTGCAACCGTGAAGCCTTTATCGAAAGCGGAGCGCCGAGCTATCGAAACTTTTCTTGAAGGTGCAAATGATCTCGATGATATTGTGATGCGCACGGTGCGCTTGTTAGCCCAAGTCACAAAACAAGTCGCAGTCGTGCAATATCCCTCTCTTACAAAGTCTCGAGTTCGCCATATTGAATTAGTCCTCCTCACTCCTTCTCGGTTGATGATGGTTTTGATTACTAATACGGGTCGCGTCGAACAGAGAGTTCTAGAACTTCCTTACGATCTGAATGAAGCGCTACTGAGCGATCTGCGTCAAAAACTCAATGGTGCAGTCACTGGAAAATCAATGTCTGATGTTGCGCCACAACTCGAGGGAATTCTTTCGGCTTTTGGCAGAAATGAACGCACATCGACAGCCTTGATCATCTCGAACTTAATTGAGATGGCAATCGAACGACCAGAAGAGAAAGTTGTGCTTGCAGGTACAGCCAATCTCGCGCGTTCTACTGGTGAATCATCGTCAGAGATCCATGGAATTCTGGAAGCTCTTGAAGAGCAAGTAGTTCTTCTGCGCCTCTTGAGCGACTCTGGAGATTCGATGCGAGTACGCATTGGTGAAGAACAGAGCGAATCTGGGCTTAAGCGCACCAGTTTGGTCAGTATGGGATACGGCGTTGAGGGCACAGCCCTTGGTGGTCTAGGAATTATTGGCCCTACTCGAATGGATTACTCATCCTCTATGTCTGCAGTCAATGCGGTTGCGCGTTATGTTGGACGTTTCTTGATGGATGGCCAACCGTGAGCGATCACTATCAAACACTTGGCGTAGATCGAAACGCTTCACAAGACGAGATAAAAAAGGTGTATCGAAAACTTGCACGAGAGATGCATCCTGATGTTAATCCTGACCCAACCGCTCAAGAGCGTTTTAAAGAGATTACTGCAGCATATGAAGTCTTAAGCGATCCAGATAAGAGAAGTTCGTACGATCGTGGCGGAGATAATTTTGGTGGATTTGGTGGCGGCTTCGGCGGCTTCAGCGACATCATGGATGCATTCTTTGGCGGCGGCGGCTCTCCTCGTGGTCCGCGTCCCAGAATGCGCCAAGGACAGGATGCGCTGATTCGCGTCACTATCGATCTTGATGAAGCATGCTTTGGCACAACCCGTGAAATTGGCGTCGAGACTGCAGTGATCTGTACAAAATGCGGCGGAGATGGTTGCGCACCTGGCTCGTCTCCTCGTACGTGTGACATCTGTAAAGGTCGAGGCGAAATTCAACAAGTGACGCGTTCATTTATTGGTCAAGTTATGACTTCTCGTCCATGTGGAACCTGCCAAGGATTTGGCACAGTTATTCCATCAGTCTGCAGTGAGTGTGCCGGAGACGGCCGCGTTCGCGCGCGTAGAACTATCGAAGTAAAGATTCCTGCTGGTGTGGAAACAGGCAACCGAATTCAACTCGCGGGGCAAGGCGAAGTAGGTCCGGGTGGGGGACCGGCCGGAGATCTCTACGTTGAAATAATTGTTGCCGAACATGAATTCCTCGTTCGCGAGGGAGATGATCTGCATCTATCCGTCTCAATACCCATGACTGGCGCCGCCCTTGGTACAAGCGTCAAAGTTGAGACACTTGATGGCGAAATTGAGTTAGAGATTAAGGCAGGAACGCAGAGCGGCCATGTCATTCCCATCAAAGGAAAGGGCATGACTCGGCTACGTGGTGGCGGACGTGGAGAGCTTTTTGCCCACATTAGCGTTGAAATTCCGACCAAGCTCTCAAGGCGACAAGAAGAGTTGCTCCGTGACTTCGCAACTGATCGTGGGGATAGCGCTGAATCAAGTCAGATAAAGAAGAGTTCTGAAGGTGGCATCTTCGGTAAGTTCAAAGATGCCTTTAAAAACTGATGCTTCCCTTGTTTATCGTTGAAACTCTTCCCGAATCCGGTGAAGTTCACATCACGGGAGACGAAGCCCGGCACGCAATCTCTGCTGTCAGAATTAAGGCCAATGAGTTGATTGCTCTTACTGATGGGTGTGGCGCTAAAGCCACTGCAAAGGTCTTAGAGGTAGAACGTAAATCGCTACTAGTCCAGATAGTTGATCGGCAATTCAAAGAGAAATCTGAAATCAAGTTAAGTGTTCTTCAAGCCCTCACAAAAGGCGATCGAGCTCGGGAAACTATCGAGTTGTTAACTGAGTCAGGTGTCGATCAGATTTTTCCGTGGGCAGCGCAGCGATCGATTGGCCAATGGAAAGATGACCATGATTCGCAATCGAAGTGGCAGATGTGGGCTCGAGAAGCGACCAAGCAATCTCGGCGTAGTTGGTTTCCGCAAGTAGCAACCCTGCAGACTCTAAGCGACATAACAGAGCGTTTTTCAGATTTCGATCTCGTTCTTCTCTTTCATGAATCCGATGGCGCAAAACTCTCGTCAACACTCAACTCTAAGCTGAGTGAGAAGGCGGTTCGCAGCGCTTTGATTATCATCGGACCAGAAGGCGGAATCACAGACGAGGAAGTCAACTCTTTCCTCGCAGCAGGAGCGCTTTCAGTAAATATGGGAGAACCAATCTTTCGCTCGGCACACGCCGGAGCCGCCGCGCTCGCGGCAGTGCAGACTGCCTTGGGAATCTGGTAGAGATACGCCATGAATTGCTTATTCTGTGCAATCGTCGCGGGGGAGATCCCTGCCTCAAAAGTCATGGAGAACGAAAAAGTTCTGGCCTTCAACGATATAAATCCACAAGCCCCAACCCACGTCTTAGTGATTCCGAAATCTCATGTCGAGAACGTTGCGGAGCTTTCAAAATTAGATCCAGAAATTCTGAGCGAATTGTTCACAGTCGCTCATCAGATCGCTAGCGAGAAGTCGCTCACGGGCTATAGGACAGTCTTCAATACCGGAGCCGATGCAGGTCAGACTGTTTTTCACGCTCATCTCCACCTCTTAGGCGGGCGAGCGTTGCAGTGGCCTCCTGGATAGAATGCCGCTAATGGATCGAATCGTTCTTACACTCCCTGCAGATATCCCGAGCGTTGCGCTCACTGGGCCGAATGATTCCTATATTCGAGCCTTGGAAACTGCATTTCACGATGTTGCGATCACCGTTCGTGGCAATGAGGTTATTCTGCGTGGAAGCGCTGATGGCACTGAGCGCGTTAAGAAATTGATGCAGAATTTTCTTACCGTTGTGCGCGCCGGCCAACCTCTCAGCGATGATGCAGTTCGCCGCTCTATTGCCATGGTTCAAGGCGACGGAAATGAATCGCCAGCCGAAGTATTGACCCTCAACATTCTCAGCAATCGCGGAAAAACGATTAGGCCGAAAACATCGAATCAGAAGCGTTATGTTGATGCAATCGATAAACACACAGTGACTTTTGGAATTGGCCCTGCTGGTACTGGCAAGACTTATCTTGCGATGGCTAAAGCGGTTCAAGCACTTCAATCAAAACAGGTAAATCGCATCATTCTCACTAGGCCCGCAGTTGAAGCAGGGGAGCGCCTCGGCTTTCTTCCCGGAACACTGCATGAAAAAATTGATCCCTATCTTCGCCCACTCTTCGATGCTCTCCACGACATGCTTGATCCGGAAGCTATTCCACGTTTAATGGCATCTGGGACGATTGAGGTAGCGCCGTTGGCGTATATGAGAGGTCGCACCCTTAATGATTCATTCATCATCCTTGATGAAGCCCAGAACACTTCACCTGAACAGATGAAGATGTTTCTTACCCGACTTGGTTTTGGCTCCAAGATGATCGTGACCGGAGATATCACGCAGATTGATCTCCCCACACATCAAGAGTCAGGACTTGGAATCGTGCGTGAAATTTTGGACGGCGTTCCAGATATTTCGTTTATGGATCTGACATCGGAAGATGTCGTACGACATCGCTTAGTCAGTGAAATCGTGGATGCCTATGGAAGATTCGATAGCTCTTCAGAAGGTAACCGCACCGCCCGTCGCGTTATCAAACCTCGTTCCTTAAGGAGTGATCGCTGACTCTCTTCACTCGTTGAAGAGGAGTGCGAAATGAATATAGAACTTACTAATCTCACCGCTCATCATTGTGATGAATTGCGCCTTACTTCGGTTGCAGAATTTGCTATGAAATCAATGGGCCTTCATCAGGACTGCGAAGTGAGCATTTCTCTTGTTGATGAAGAAGAAATGAGCGCATTGCACCTTCGTTGGATGGATGAACCAGGCGCCACCGACGTTCTTTCATTCCCCATGGATGAGATAAAGCCCAATTCCGCATCGAATGGTCCAGGAATGTTAGGAGATATCATCCTCTGTCCATCATTTGCTGCCAGACAAGCAGAGCAGGCGGGTCATCCTCTTCAGGATGAACTCGAACTGCTCACCGTGCATGGAGTGCTCCACTTATTGGGGTATGACCATCGGGAAGAAGACGAGAAAGAAATCATGTTCGGAATTCAAGAACGTTACCTCCGCGATTGGAAAGTGAGTCGATGAGTCTTCCTACAGTTCTATCTGTTCTTTCGCTTCTATTGTTTGCGGGTTTTCTCGCTGGATCAGAATCGGCCATCAACTCGATTTCAAGAGTCTTCGTGGAAGAGTTGGAAGTGAAGTCTTCTCGCGCCGCTGCTTGGGTTCAACGTGTCATCAAGGAGCCAGCTCGCTATCTCAATGTGATTCTCTTTGTACGCAAAGCGTGCGAACTCACCGCGACTGTGATTGTGGCCGAGTCATTTATCGATCTCTTTGAGTCTGTCCTTTCGGGAATGCTCGCAGCCGTCGGCATAATGTTGGTGCTTTCTTATGTGGTCGTAGGCGTTGGCCCGCGCACATTGGCAAAACAAAATGCGGGACGATGGATCGTCCCTGCTTGCGTCGTTGCTGTGATCCTGTCAAAGGTATTAGGACCATTGACAGCCCTTCTGATTGCAATCGGAAATGCCCTTACCCCAGGAAAGGGCTTTAAATCAGGACCATTTGCTAACGAAGCTGAACTACGAGATCTCGTTGATCAAGCACATGAGCGAGGCCTTGTTGAAGAATCTGAACACGAGATGATTCACTCAGTTTTTGAACTTGGTGACACTTTGGTTCGAGAATTGATGGTGCCTCGTACCGAAATGGTGTGGATTGAAGGAAGTAAAAATCTAAGGCAGGGACTCTCTCTTGCCTTGAGGTCAGGCTTCACGCGAATCCCAGTTATTGGTGAGAATCTGGACACCATTCTTGGAATCGCATATGTCAAAGACCTTGCAAAGCGCACCCATGAGTACCGTGATTCGGAGTTAACCGAACTCGTGAAGGATCATCTCCGCAAAGCAGCCTTTATTCCTGAGACAAAAACTGCTTCTGAACTTCTCAAGGAGATGCAACGCGACCAGATTCACCTTGCCATAGTCGTAGATGAATACGGTGGAACTGCAGGATTGATTACGATTGAAGATATTCTTGAAGAGATTGTCGGAGAAATCGCTGATGAATACGATGACGATGTCGATGAGATTGAATGGATTACTGATAATCAGGCACGTGTCTCAGCACGGCTACACCTAGAAGATTTGGCTGATAGCCTCAAACTTGATTTGAGCGAGGAAGAGCTTGAAGATGTCGATACTGTCGGCGGATATATGGCAAAAGTATTGGGTCGAGTTCCGATTCCTGGCAGCACCATTAACCTGCACGGATGGCAGATAACCGCTGAACGCCCGGTTGGTCGTCGCCATCGCATTGCAACCTTCGTACTCGATCGCGTAGCAACCGAGGCGAAAGTAGAAGAGGTCTAGGGTTAACCAATGCGTATTGTGAGATTCGTTCCCCCCGCGGGTTCAAGTATTGGGACAGACCCGCATTTCGGTGTGATGGAAGATGAAAATACGGTTCGTGCAATAGCGAGCGATCCGCTTTACGCTGGCGTTTTCAAGCAGGAAGAGACATTTGCCCTCGAGGATGTTCGACTTTTAGCTCCAGTTCTTCCACGGAGCAAAGTTGTATGCGTGGGAAAGAATTACGCAGATCACGCTGCCGAAATGGGTGGAGAGGTTCCATCTGAGCCCATTATCTTCATTAAGCCAAATACCTCGGTTATCGGCCCTAACGAAGTAATTCAGTGGCCCAACACCAGCGAACGTATTGATCACGAAGCGGAACTCGCGGTAGTCATTTCAAAAATTTGCAAAGAGGTACCACGCGAAAAAGTTAACGATGTGATCTTTGGTTACACCCTGGCCAATGACGTCACAGCGCGAGATCTGCAGAAAAAGGATGGACAGTGGACTCGAGCAAAGAGTTTTGACACTTTCTGCCCTCTTGGACCATGGATCGATACCGATTTTCGCCCAAGTAATCAGATGATAACTGCGCACGTTGATGGCGAACTTAAACAATCTGCTCCATTGTCGGATATGGTCTTTGATGTTCCGTTCATTATTGAATTTGTCACAAAAGTTATGACTTTATTGCCTGGTGATGTGATTCTTACTGGAACGCCATCAGGAATCGGTGCGATGAATCCAGGTGGCGAAGTAGTAGTCTCCATCGACGGACTAGGTTCTCTACGAAATAAGGTGTCGCAACGTGGCTAAGGAAGTCAGGACTCGATTTGCTCCATCCCCAACTGGCGATCTCCATGTTGGAAACATACGTACCGCCCTCTTTGACTGGGCCTACGCTCGTCACACAGGTGGAAAGTTAATCTTCCGGATTGAAGATACTGATCGCGAGCGCGTTACCGATGAATACATTGCGCGCGCAGCAGAGACTTTGAAGTGGCTTGGTCTGCACTGGGATGAAGGCCCCGAAGTTGGCGGGCCATATGGTCCCTACCTTCAGTCTCAACGACTAGATATTTATGAAGAATGGGCGCAGAAATTCCTTGCCAATGGCGATGCCTACAACTGTTATTGCTCAACCGAAGAGCTTGAGGCGCGACGAGAAAAGCAACGCGAACTTAATCAGGCTCCGGGTTATGACGGTAAATGTCGCGATCTCTCGTCTAGTGAAGCAGCGCGCTACGAATCTGAAGGACGTAAACCTGTTATTCGTATGCGAATGCCTGAGGGAGAAACTCGATTCACCGATCTGATCCGCGGAGAAGTAACCTTCGATCATAAGTTTGTGCCTGACTTTGTGTTGATGCGCGCGGATGGATCTCCGCTTTATACCTTGGCTGTAGCTGTGGATGATGTTCTGATGAAAGTGACCCACATTCTGCGAGGCGAAGATTTGCTCTCTTCAACTCCACGTCAGATTCGCGTCTATCAGGCAATGGGCATCACAGAGGAAGAGTTCCCATTCTTCGCTCATCTTCCATTTGTCATGGGCCAAGACAATGCCAAACTCTCTAAGCGCAATGGAGAAGTTTCAATCGCATGGTATCGAGAGCAAGGATTCTTGCCAGAAGCAATATGTAATTACTTGGCTCTACTGGGATGGTCACCCGGAGATGATCGAGAGAACATCACCATGGAGGAGTTGGTGCAGCTCTTCACAGTCGAGCGCGTTAATAGTTCACCCGCGCGATTTGATATGAAGAAGTTGGAAGCCATTAATGGCGACAAGATCCGAGCTTTATCGATCGAAGATTTCTTAGCTCGCGCCCTGCCATTCCTGCTTAAAGATGGAGTAATCACGGGAAATGACGCTGAAATCGCAATCGTGCGTTCCGCTCTACCAATCATTCAGGAGCGAATCGCTCGACTGAATGAAGTGACGGCGATGTTGAAATTCCTATTCGTCGAAAAAGTCTCGTTTGATACTGAATCTGCAGCCAAAATTGCTGAAGAGCCAGCACAAGATGTCATCAAGAAATCATACGAAGCTCTGGTTGGTCTCGAACATTGGACCCATGATGCGATTGAAGCGGCGCTGCGAAGCGCATTGCTCGAAACTATGGGGCTCAAGCCGCGCGTTGCATTTGGCCCAGTCCGTATTGCAGTAACGGGAAGCCATATTTCACCACCGCTCTTTGA
>JBEATV010000060.1:0-4500 GCA_041161815.1 Actinomycetota bacterium
ATGGGAACGCCTAATTCAGCTGCGACTTCCTCAGCAAGTTCGGGGTATCCACGTCCAGTGAAAATTCGGAGGCGCTTTTCAGAACTGAGACGGAGTTCGTTACTCATTTCGACCCTTCCTTCTTGGCAGCTGCGTTTGCGGATTTGGAACCATGTCGTTTCTTCAACACCCAGCCGAGGATATTAGTTTGCTTCGCGCGTCCAATGCCAAGGGCTCCCGGTGGAACGTCCTCGGTAATGACTGATCCAGCCGCAGTGTAAGCGCCATCACCAATAGTGACGGGTGCAACCAACATCGAATCGCTGCCGATACGGACATGATCACCAATGATGGTCTGGTGCTTCTCTACCCCGTCGTAGTTGACCACGACAGTAGCGGCACCGATATTTGATTCTGTGCCGATAGTTGCATCACCAACATAGGAGAGGTGAGGAACTTTTGAAGCTTCGCCCACGCTGGAATTCTTAATCTCGACAAATGATCCGACCTTTACATTGGAGGCTAGAACTGTGCCTCCACGTAAATGTGCAAACGGTCCTACTGTCGCACCAGAGCCAATAACACTTGATTCACAATGTGATTCCAGGACATGGGCACCAGATCCAACTTCACAATCGATGAGAGTGGTTCGTGGTCCGATCACCGCAGATTTACCAATCTTGGACTTACCTTTGATGGCACAGCCGGGTTCGATTCGAACATCAATATCAATTTCAGCGGTGATATCGACCCAGGTGCTCATGGCGTCTACAAAGGTGACTCCGCTCATCATGAGAGCTTCGTTGATACGACTGTGCATCACATAGGTGCAGACCGAGAGTTGAGAGCGATCATTGATTCCGAGCACTTCAGTGAAGTCCTCAGTAAGTAGCGCAGAGACTTTCTTGCCATCACTCTTGAGAATCGAAATGACATCGGTTAAATACTCTTCGTTCTGGGAGTTCTGAGGTTTCAATCGCGAAATTGCATTGACCAAGTCAGCGAGTTCAAAAATATATACCCCTGAGTTAATCTCAAGAGTCTCTTTTTCTTCCTGATTTGCATCTCGCTCTTCTACAATCTTTGCCAGGCTCTCATCATCTTCTCGAATGATTCGCCCATAACCAGTGGGCTCTGGCATTATCGTCGTTAGGACTGTTGCGCTCGATTGTGATGAATTGTGCACTGCAAGAAGGTTCTCAAGTGTTGCGCCACGAAGTAGAGGTGTATCTCCTGCGCATACCAAGACAGTGCCGGAACCTTTAAATGATTCAAGTGCGATACGAACTGCGTGGCCGGTTCCTCCACGAACATCTTGATGGACGGTAGTTGCTGTGGGAGCAATCTCGGTTAAGTGGGCGGTTACTTCATCTTTTGATGCGCCGATAACAACGCGAAGCTCTTTCGGTTTAACAGATTGAACAGCATGAAGAACGTGTCCGATTAGTGAGCGACCAGCGATTTCATGGAGGACTTTGGCGCGCGTGGATTTCATTCTGGTGCCCTCGCCTGCGGCGAGAACGATTGCGAGATCCAGCTGGCTCAACTCCCCACCTCTCCTCACGCCATTCTATTTACTGACTTCACCAATCTCTTTGCTCCTCCACCCTTTGCTCCTCCACCAGGTATCGATCCTGGACCCTGGGCTTCAAAGGCCCATGTGCTAGCCACTACACAATGGAGGAACCTGAATTCTATTAGGTCAGGCTCACTGCTGATGACCGCTCGCTAGCTACTCTCAATTATCCGCGCCCCGGGCACGGGACCAGAGGCTCGAACGACATTGCCTACAACACCGCTTGATGTGAGGGCCACGACGAGATCAAGCGCGTGATCTTCATTTTCGGCCAAGAATGCAACAGTGGGGCCCGAGCCAGAAACTAATCCGCCCAGCGCACCATAATCCATGCCGACATCAAGAATTAAGCGGAGTGCAGGTTTGAGTGAACACGCTGCAGGTTGAAGATCATTGGAGAGAGCTTTTCCTAGTGCAACGGCATCGCCCGCACTCAATGCATGTAACAAAGAATCGCTGACATGAGGTGGCGCAACTTGGAGGCCTTCACGTAGGCGATCGCATTCACCATAGACCGCTGGAGTAGAGAGCCCAGAACTTGATAACGCAAGAACCCAATTATAAGAACCGCGAGAGAGCACGGGAGTTATCTGATCTCCACGACCTGTTCCGATTGCGGTTCCGCCCGAAATTGTAAAAGGAATATCAGCACCGAGTTCTGAACCGATTCGCTCCATTTCATTTCGCTTTAGTCCTAAACCAAAGAGTGAATCTATGGCAACAATTGTGGCGCCAGCATCTGCGCTGCCACCAGCCATGCCACCTGCAATAGGAATTTCCTTGGTGAGAGTGATTTCTAATCCATCTGAAATTTCAAATTTCTTCATCATTAACTCGGCTGCCTTGTAGGCGAGGTTGTTCTTATCGAGCGGCAAGTAATCACTAGGTTTTCCGCCAGAGAGAATTGTGATACCTGCGCGGTTTGATAGCGCAACTTTCACATCATCAAAGATTGAGACTGCTTGAAAGACTGTGGCGACGGGGTGATAACCATCTCGTTGCAGAGGGCCGACAGAGAGTTGCAGGTTAATCTTTCCTGGAACGCGCGCAACTACGTGGGACGGCATGTGGTGAGCGTATTACTTTGGTGGCTTTAGCGCTCGACTAAGTGGTTGGCCAGTGCGGCAAATCTTTCGACCGAGAGTGATTCACCACGAATCGTAGGGTCAATTCCAGCGGCTGTTAGGGCTTTTTCAGCTTCGTGTGAACCACCATAGATATCAGAGTAGATAGCGCGGAGCATCTTGCGTCGTTGACCAAAGGCTCGATCTATCAATTCAAATGTACGTACACGAAGCTTCTCATCACCAAGCGGTGCGTGACGAACAAACCGAACAAGGGATGAATCCACATTCGGGACGGGCCAGAAAACAGAGCGTGAAACAGAGTCGGCCAGAGTCATGTCGCACCACCACGCGGCTTTAGCGCTAGGTACTCCATAAGTTTTATTGCCTGGCTTTGCTGCCAATCGCTCTGCTACTTCAGTTTGGACCATAACAACGCCCGATGTAATCGAAGGAAATCTTTCCAGAATTGTCAGCAGAACTGGAACAGAGACGTTGTAGGGCAAGTTAGCAACTAACTTAGTTGGACTTCCTGGAATATCAAGAACTTTTAAAGCATCGTGATTGATGATGCTCAATTGCCCAGTGTTGACTCCGTGGGATTGTGCTGTGAAAGGTAATTGTTTGGCAAGACGTTCATCAATCTCAATCGCTGTGACGTGTGATGCGCTCTGTAGTAATGCCAGAGTGAGTGAACCAAGTCCTGGACCAATCTCCACCACATGATCGTTCGGTTCGATACCGGCGAGCCGAACAATTTTCTGACAAGTGTTGCCATCAACTACGAAGTTCTGACCTAGAGACTTTGCGGGATGGAGCTCGAGTTGTTTAGCAATCTCGCGAATCTCTGCTGCACCAAGTAAAGAGATACTCATGGTTTGAATGATCCGAAGATGCGTTCTGCGTTATCGCTAATCGCAGCAGTCATAGTCGCAAGATCCTCACCACGCTCAGCGGCGATAAAGCGGAGGATATTTGGAATCTGGGCGGGGGTATTGAGCGATCCGCGATGCGGCATTGGCGCCAAGAATGGCGAATCAGTCTCTACCAGCAATTGATCGATGGGAACTAACTTCACTGATTCGCGCAGTTGTGGGGCGTTTTTAAAGGTAACTGTCCCTGCAAAAGAGAGCACATATCCCTTTTCGATGCACTCTTCGGCCATCTGGGCATCACCTGAATAACAATGAAAGATTGTCACTCGCGGAGCACCAACTTCATCCAGCACATCGAGAACTGCGCGATGCGCGTCACGATCATGAATGACGAGAGCTTTGTCATGCTTCTTGGCAATCTCAATATGACGCTTAAATGAATACTTCTGCTTATCTTGTAGCGCTGGTTCGGTTCGGAAGAAATCAAGACCCGTCTCGCCTATCGCTCTCACGCGTGGATGACTTGCAAGACGTTCAATCACTTCTAAGTCGGCTTCCAAATCTTCTACGACTGGAGCTTCGTTTGGGTGAAGTGCAACCGCTGCCAAAACTTGAGAGTTCCATTTCTCTGCACAACGAACTGACCATTCAGATTGTTCTGCGGAATACCCCACTTGAACAATTCGATCAATTCCAACACTTGCCGCTTCATCTAATATCTTTTTGATTGCAGGATCATCAGCTTCGGTGTTTGTGACAATCTCTAGGTGCGCATGTGAATCTACGCAGGTGACAGGCAGTGCTTCAGGCAGAGGAGCAGGCTGGCGATCAAGATCTCGATTGTGTCGATCAGCCATAAATCAATTTAGCCTTCGAGTTCGGGCAAACGTGGAAAGAGAATCTCGCCTTTAGAGACTTTTGTTCCAGGCTTGAGTTGGCCCCACGAAGCAACACCTGAAATGAATTGAGAAGTGATGGGCCCTAGTGATTCTGTTGCACCGAGCGA
>JBEATV010000061.1:0-4439 GCA_041161815.1 Actinomycetota bacterium
ACGATCCTAATAATTTCACAAGTGGTCGTACTGTGAAGATAACTTCTACTTTCCTATCTTTGATTTCACTAAAAATGGTTCGAATCGCATCACCATTAATTTCTGAGAAAAACTCACTGCTGATGAGAATGGTGTCCGCGTCGCTTTTATTAATTGACCGTGCGAGCTGGCTCCAATGTTCTATTGACGTTTTCTCGCCGCCACGTTTATTCCAACCCCATGCTCGTCCTGTGAGCGCCCAGGCAATTCTGTGGTGAGCTTTTCTACCAATATTTGGATAGAGGATTCCCGCAGATTTCAATTCTTCGCTCTGGGCATCAAAAGCTTCTTGAAGAGCAGTAGTGCCAGATTTATGGAACCCCGCATGAATCACTAGGCGGCGCTCTGACATCACGAAATCATCCTAATGATGGCGGCGCGTATACCTCGGACCATCTCAGACAATTCCAGTGTGGGTTGGCTGGGAAACTCCTCAATTTGTTCAGAGACGAGAGGCAGATGGATAAACCCAGATTTGATTGAGCTATTTAGAAGCGCATGTTGCAGGCGATAGAAGAGATGATTACAGACAAAGGTCCCAGCCGAGAGAGAGATTGAGCTCAGGACTCCAGTGTCATTGAGTTCTCTCTCAATCTGCTCAATAGGTAAGGTGGAGAAATAGCCATCTGCTCCAGTGCCCTCGATTTTTCTACTCTGGGGTTGATTTCCCGCATTGTCTGGGATTCGTGCGTCATCGAAATTGATGGCAATTCGCTCGGGAGTTATCGCTTTTCTCCCTTCTGCTTGCCCAAAAGCGATGACAAATTCCGGGGAGAAATCTCTGACTCTTTGTAGAAGTAATTGACTAGAGCGATCGAATTCGACGGGAAGGATAATTGCGCTCATCTCGATACCTGGAATTCCCTGACGCGATAGTTCTTCAACCAATAGTTGCGAGGGGTTCAGTGACGCTCCGGCAAATGGCTCAAAGCCACTGACCAATACTTTCGTTAGTTTCTCAGATGTGGCGTGCATTCAACACTGCTTTATACGCCAAGGAACGCGGCGCCAACAAGCAAAGCTGACCAAACAATATGGAAAGGAACCATCCAATTCTTGATTACCTCTATTGCAACTTTGGAATCTTCGTCTTCCGTCGAGTTCTTCTTAATATCAAGTAATTCGCGGATCAAGACTGAGAGCACCAAGAGAGTCGCCACCCACGCCACCATGCAGTACGGGCAGAGCGCTCCGATTATGAATGTGGTCTGGTAGGCCAACCAATGACAGAAGATCACAGCAAGAGCGGTTCCCCCAGCGGCAATCTGTAAAAATAGTTTTGGCAAGCTAATGCGGAAGAAGAGCAAGACGGCAATCACAAGCATCATTGAGAAAGTTCCGATGCCAATGATCGAATTTGGGAACCCAAAGACTTCTGCCTGCTTGGAGAGCATCACGCTCTTGCAATTCAGGGTTGCATTGATATTGCACGAAGGGGTGTAACCCGCATCTTTGAGGATCTTGAATTTATCTATTGTCAGAATGAAGGAAGCGACAACCCCCGAAATACTTGCAACCAGCATTACCCATGCAGATGTTCGAGTCTGTGATTCCACTCACGAAGTATACGGGGCTCTCAATCTCGCACCAATTAAGCGAAATTCACACATGTTCAGCACATTCTTGTAAATCTCTTCGATTTCTCTACCGCGTAACTCAGAGTTCCCTAATGTTCTTTCATAAATATCTGCCCAAGTTCAAAGTTTTGGTTCTACCAAAGTTATCAACCAATGAAGTACACAACCGAAAAAGAGATGAGGAAAGAATGAAGAAGATGAAAAGATACGCTGCGCTTGTAGCTGTATCTGCACTTGCCCTTTCACCAGTCGCCCCAGCAAAAGCTGAAGATGACGCACTTAAAACAAGTCCACTAACCGAAGTACTCAATCTGCCACGAGCAGAGTTTGATAATAACCTCGGTGATTACGACGTCTTTACTGCGGTCTTCATGGATACATGGGGGATGCTTCCTGAATCATCACTTAAAGTTCTTGCGGATGGAAACACTGCTCTTACAGCATTCGTTCCCACAGACCGCGCATTCCGCAAACTCGTTCGCTACTTGACCGGCAAAGCTCCCAAGAGTGAAGAGGCGATCACAAATGCCGTACTTTCACTTGGCTCGGCCACTCTTGAAAAAGTCTTGCTGTATCACGTAGTAGTCGGAAATCCGATTCTCTCCGCTGATGCACTCAATGCAAACGGCGCAACTTTGTCTTCAGCTAACGCTCAGACATTCAAAGTTAATGTCGTCGGCTCGAAGATCACTCTCGTTGACAAGGCTTCAAAGCACACCAACGCTGTAGTGCTTCTAAGCAAAATTGATATCAATAACGGCAACAAACAGGTCGCTCACGGTATCAATCAAGTAATGCTTCCTAAACTCTCCTAGTTAGGGAAACATGGGTAAGAAATAGAACGTGACGGGACCCTTGCGGTTGCAAGGGTCCTTTTGCGTTACATAGGCTCACCTCATGAGCTCTTTTGCAACAACGAAGCTGGCTCTGGTTACCCTTGTTATTGCTTCGTTAATGCCCATACCTTCCGTTCGGGCCGACTCTGTTGATCTCAAGATTCGCGCCATCGATATCTCTTCCACTCAAGTAGAGGGTGGTCGCGGGGCCGCATTAGCGATTTTGAAGGATGGGACTCTGTTATTGGCTGGTGGCGAGAGAGGAGACACTCTCTACCAGTACCGAAATGACGAACTACTGACTATCGGAACTCTGTTACAACAAAGCGAGCGAAATCGAGATTCGCGATTTGGTCCAACGGATATCGGAATTCTGAGCGAGACTTTAAAGCGCACACAACTGTTGATTTCGTATCCGCAACTCGATCAACAACGTAATTGCGTCAGACTGGTGGTATTCCGTTACTCCTTGAATCGCTCAGATTCAATCTTGACGAAGAACGAACGATGGTTTCAAGGTAAACCCTGTGTTCCACTTGGCGCGGTCCAACATGCAGCAGGTCGAATCGAAGTCATCGACTCTAAGAGCGCTTATCTGACTACCGGTGATCTTGGATTTAGAAATATCGATGAGAAGAAATCTCGCCAATGGCTCGGTGGAGTTTTTGTCATTACCGCAAAGAAAGTCCGTCAGGTTTCTAGTGGACATCGAAATCCACAAGGAATTCTCTTGACGGGAAGTGATCTCTATATTTCTGAACATGGCCCTCGCGGTGGCGATGAACTCAACCTCATCAAACAAGGTAAGGATTATGGATGGCCATTTGTGACATATGGCGCGCCCTATGGACCAGGTGATTACATCAAACCGAATAGAACTGGAACTCATGTCGGCTATGAAGAGCCGATCTATCAATGGACACCTTCGGTTGCGCCGACAGAGTTGGTAAGGATTCCAAATATCGCCTCATGGCAAGGTTTTCAGGGCTTCATTGTCATGGGAACGTTAGCCGCACAATCTTTGATCTTCATCCAATTAACTGCACAGGCCAAGGTTGGTAAGGTGATTCAAGAAAATGTCGGAGAGAGAATTCGTGATCTTGACGTTGCTCCCGATGGTCAATTGGTTGGAACAACAGATAGCGGAGCCCTGCTTTTCTTCTCCCTGAACTCCAATTGATGTTTACTTAGAACATGGCTTTACTTAAGAAATTCGCCCAAGTTTCACTTGGTCTAGCGCTTACATATGCAGGTATTGGCCACCTGACTTTCAGCCGCTCCGAGTTTCAAGCCCAGGTCCCAACCTGGCTACCTCTGGATAAAGACTTTGTAGTCGTTGCCTCTGGCGTGGTTGAGATACTTCTTGGCCTTGCGCTGATTCTGCTCTGGAGACATCGAAACGCTGTTGGTTGGGCCACGGCCATTTTCTTTGTTCTGATCTTTCCGGGAAACATTTCGCAATATGTAAATGGTATTGATGCATTTGGATTAGATAGCGACCGTGAGAGACTTATCCGTCTCTTCTTCCAGCCCGCACTTGTTCTCTGGGCGCTATGGTCGACAGATACTCTTCAATTTCAACGACGTAAATCGAAAGGACAGTCATGAGATTTGTCATTTCAGTGATTGATACCCAAACGCGACCACCGCATAGCCCAGAAGAAATCGCTGCTATTGATGCCTTCAATGACAAGCTCGTTGCGGCGGGTCAACGTATTTTTGCCGGAGGCCTTGAATCCCCCGGTGACGCGATGGTGATTGATAATCGTTTAGGCGCAAAGAAGAGTGAATCAGGGCCGTTTCATACTGCGGCCGAATACTTTGGTGGATTCTGGATTATTGATGTTCCAAGCCGCGAAGTCGCCGAGCAACTTGCTGCCGAAGGATCCCTTGCATGTAATCGAAAAGTTGAGTTACGACCACTTATTGGTTAACTAGGTGAGAGTTTCAAAGAGAGGGTGAAGAAATGGAACTCATAGTGGTTGCG
>JBEATV010000006.1:0-33805 GCA_041161815.1 Actinomycetota bacterium
GCGCTGCAATGAAGCCTATTTCTACGGTTCCTAAAGCGCTCGACACTATTGATACCTCCAATGGAGAAGCGGCAAAGGCGATTAATCAGCGTTCAGATGTGTGCGCAGTTCCGGCAGCTGGAATCGTTGCTGAAGCTATGGTCGCACTTGTATTAGCCGAAGCGATGGTAGAAAAATTCGGCGGCGATAGCCTCACAGAAACAAAGCGAAATCTGGAGAGTTACCTTGCTGCTATGAAGATTCGATAACCAGATGGATTCAGTTGTTCTTATTGGACCACCAGGAGCTGGAAAGAGCACCATCGGGAAAATTTTGGCCCAGAAAATGCAGCGTGATTTCATCGATACGGATCATCTCATCGAAGAAACCACGGGGAAGAAGATTGCCGATATTTTTTTAATTGATGGCGAGGTTGAATTTCGTAGGATTGAAAGAGATGTCGTCTTAGCATCAATCAAGAAAGAGGGTTACGTCATCTCTCTTGGAGGTGGATCGGTTCTTGATTCGGAGGTAGAAACCGCGCTTTCAAAGATGGCGGAAGTTATTTTCTTAGATGTCTCGATATCAAATGCCGCTCCGCGCGTCGGTTTCAACAGAGAACGCCCGCTCTTACTGGGTAATCCTAGGCAACAATGGATTTCGCTGATGGAGAAGAGACGGCCCATTTATGAGCGAATCGCTACTCGTAGGATTTCAACTGATAATCGAAAAGCTCATGAGGTTGTCGAAGAACTTCTACCGGAGCTAACGCGATGAAAGAGATTAAAGTCAACGCTGAACGAGAATATGCCGTCGAGTTCGTCGATAACGTGGTTGAGAATTTGGTGAACGGGTTTGAAGGTCGTGACGTTTGTGTCATTATTTCAAGCAACATCCGAAATCTTGTTCGGGCGATGCCGTCTAGCTGGAACTCGATTCTTGTACCTGATGGTGAGGATCAGAAAAGTGGAGAAGTTTTTCTCAATTGTTTAGAAGAGATGTCGCGCTTAGGCTTATCCAGATCGACCCTCATAATCGGTATTGGAGGAGGAGCCACAACTGATCTTGCCGGCTTTCTAGCAGCGTCCTATATGCGCGGAGTTGAGTGGATAGCTGTGCCCACATCGCTGGCGGCTATGGTTGATGCGGCAATTGGTGGGAAGACTGGTATTAATCTCACCAACGGAAAGAATTTAGTGGGCGCGTTTCATTCACCCTGCGCAGTCAAGATTGACTTGAATTTCCTACAATCTCTTCCCGAGCGTGATTTGGTTGCAGGCATGGCTGAGATTGCAAAATGTGGGTTTATTGCAGATACCGAAATACTCGCTTTGATTCAGCAAGGATGGAGAAAGAACCTCGCGGAATTGATTTATCGATCAGTTAAAGTGAAAGCGGAGATAGTTTCTCAGGATTTCCGCGAATCCTATGCACGTGAAGCTTTGAATTATGGCCACACTCTGGGCCATGCGATAGAGAAGCATTCGAGTTATTCACTTCGACATGGAGAATCCGTGTCAATCGGTTTGATTTTTGCAGCTGAGCTATCGGCGCTCAAGAGCAGTTTGTCCGAGGAAGCCGTCAAGCAGCACTACGAAATCCTAGAAGAGTGTGGGCTTCCCACCACATATCCAGTAGAGGCGTGGGATTCGCTCTTGGAGCTGATGCAGCGCGATAAGAAAAAGGGCAAGAACGGTCTTCGTTTTGTGACCCTGAGCGATTTAGGAGTAGTAACACGGTGCGAAGACGTTACAAGCGGGGAGCTACAAGAACTCTATTTATCCAAGATTGGAAGGTAAAATCTACCCATGCGAGTTATGGTCATTAATGGTCCGAATCTTTCGAGATTAGATCTTCGAGAAAAGAACTTTTATGGCGATATTTCCTATGGTGATATTGAAGAGACAGTCAATAAGGCAGCCCAAGCGCTCGGGTTTTCTACTGATATCCGTCAGAGCAATGACGAAGCAGAGATTATTGGTTGGTTACATGAAGCTGCGGAGAATAAGATTCCTATTGTCTTCAATCCCGCTGCCTTTACCCATTATTCTTATGCGATTAGAGATGCTGTTTCGATGCTCAAGGCTCCATCAATTGAGGTCCATATCTCCAATCCTCTTTCGCGCGAAGAGTTCAGGCACACCTCTGTCATTGCGGGAGTAGTGAACGGGACCATTGCTGGTTTTGGATTGGATTCGTATCGATTAGCTCTTGAGGCGTTGAGTAAATTAGTTAAATAACTCAATGGCGTGTAATCTTGCGCGTTATGGCTACCACAAATGATCTAAAAAACGGTATGACCCTCGATATCGAAGGTCAACTCTGGAGTGTTGTCGAATTCCAGCACGTAAAGCCTGGTAAAGGTCCAGCTTTCGTCCGTACCAAGTTAAAGAATGTTCTCTCTGGAAAAGTAGTCGAGAAAACCTTCAATGCGGGTGTAAAAGTTGATGTTGCAATTCTTGAAAAGCGCGAAATGCAATTCCTTTACAAAGACACCTCTGGATTTATTTTTATGGACTCAGCTTCTTACGATCAGATGACTATCTCACCAGAGACTGTCGGAGACGCCGCAAATTACATGCTTGAAAACACCGAGGCGATCGTTGCGGTGCACGAAGGCAATCCGCTCTATGTTGAACTTCCCGCAAATGTTCCACTTCGGATTACTTATACAGAGCCAGGTCTACAGGGCGATCGTTCATCTGCTGGTTCCAAACCAGCCACCTTGGAAACTGGAATTTCAATCCAGGTGCCGTTGTTCATCAAGCAAGATGAGGTTGTTTTGGTCGACACTCGATCAGGTGAGTATCTAGGACGCGCAAACTAAGTGAGTACTCGCTCCAAAGCCCGTAAAGCGGCGCTGGACTTACTCTATGAAAGTGATATCCGAAAAACGTCGCCACAAACGCTTCTAACAAAGCGCGTTACTGAACTTGAGTATGTAATCAGGGACTTTACTAAAGACCTCGTTGATGGAGTGGAATCCCATCGTCGAAAAATTGACGAGCTCATCACCACCTATTCTCAGGGTTGGGATATGGATCGAATGCCAGTTATTGACCGCAATATCCTCCGGTTGGGCATTTATGAACTTCTATGGTCAGAATCAGTTCCAACATCGGTTGCAATAAGTGAGGCATTGGAATTGGCTCAGACGCTCTCGACAGATGACTCAAGCAAGTACATCAACGGTGTACTGAGTAAAGTGTTAGAGATTAAGTCAGATCTAGTTCTTTAGTAGTAAGTTGCGATTCTTTAAAGCATCAAGTAATTCATCTGGGTGCTTATGAGTCATCATGGCGAGGATTTGGCCATCTGATTTCCGAATGCTAAGAACTTCACCATTCCAGTCATCTCGATGCTCTGCTATCCATTGCAAGAAGTTGTATATCTGTTGCGTGAAGTTGTCCGCGCCACGCTCGATGCTCCGTAATTTCCTCAGGTCCAGAACGAGTCGTATTTCATGATCTTGATTAATTTCTTGAGAGGTTTCTTTGAAGAGTGCGACGAGTGGAACACCGTAAAAGTCGCAGATCTCTTGGGCGCGATGGATGCTGAGCGAGCGAGTGCCTCTCTCGTAAGATCCGATGACAACCGCCTTCCATCTGCCGCGAGACTTGATCTCAACTTGTTTCAATGTGAGGTTCTGCTGCTGCCTAATATGACGAAGTCGCGCAGCGATGGTTTCTGGGGTGGGCATCGAGGCAGATTAAGGTAGAAAACGAGGGCGGCCCTGAGAATTCCACAGGGTCATCTCTTTGGTGGGGCATGCTAGGGTTAGCCAACCTTTAACGATCCGTCCTGTGAGGCGGCGAAGGAGCCTTAATGAGCCTTATTCTCAATGCCGGTGAAATCAACCGAGCGCTACGCCGAATTTCTCATGAAATCCTAGAGAAAAACCACGGCTCTGCTGAAATTCTATTACTAGGAATCCCCACACGTGGCGTTGTGCTCTCTCAACGAATAGCCAGCGCTATAACCGAGATTGAAGAGTCTGACGTTGCCTTGGGAACGCTTGATATCACTATGTATCGCGACGATCTCCGCATGCGCCCACCGCGAGCTCTACTGCCAACTCAAATTCCAGCTGGGGGAATTGATGGGAAACATGTAGTACTTGTCGATGACGTTTTCTTCTCAGGCCGGACTATCCGAGCGGCTCTTGATGCCCTTAACGAACTAGGTCGTCCAAAAAGCGTTCAGTTGGCAGTCTTGATTGATCGCGGCCACCGGGAACTACCAATTCGCGCTGACTTCGTGGGTAAGAACATTCCTACAGCTAAAGCCGAGTCGGTCCGAGTGCATTTGCAGGAACTTGATGGCGACGACTCAGTTGTGATTGAAGGCAGGTCACAACTGTGAAAAATCTACTCTCAATCAATGACCTAAGTGCAGCCGAAGCTATTGAAATACTTGATACAGCCGCAGAATTGGCAAAGCTCTCTGATGCATCGGTTAAGAAATTTCCCACGCTCCGTGGGCGAACTGTCGTGAATCTTTTTTTTGAGGATTCAACCCGAACTCGAATCTCTTTTGAAGCCGCCGCCAAGAGATTATCTGCAGATGTCATCAATTTTTCAGCAAAGGGATCAAGTTTGAGTAAAGGCGAGAGTCTGAAGGACACCGCTCTCACGCTACAGGCGATGGGCGCTGATGCAGTGATTATTCGTCATGGGTCATCTGGGGCTCCTCATCAATTAGCTCGCCAACGTTGGATGAGCGGGGCTGTCATTAATGCTGGAGATGGAACTCATGAGCACCCAACGCAAGCGCTCCTGGATGCTTTTACAATTCGTAGACACCTCAAGGAGAACAATGGAGATTTGAATGGTGTTCGAGTTGCAATAGTTGGCGATGTTCTTCATTCGAGGGTCGCGCGCAGCAACGTACTTTTGTTAAAGAAACTCGGCGCAGAAGTTGTTCTTGTGGCACCACCCACCCTCTTACCGGTTGGGGTCGAATCATGGAAGGTGAAGGTTTCTTATTCCATTGATGATGTCATCAGTGATGTAGACGTCGTCATGATGCTCCGCGTCCAGAGAGAGCGAATGGATGATCTGTTTTTTCCAACCGAGCGAGAGTATTCGCGCAACTTCGGTCTAAATTTTGAACGAATTCAATCGATGAAGGAAAAGGCGATTGTGATGCACCCAGGACCGATGAATCGCGGTCTGGAAATTTCGGCAGATGGCGCAGATTCGGCGCGCTCTGTGATCGTCGAACAAGTAGCCAATGGCGTAAGCGTCCGGATGGCCGTGCTCTACCTTTTACTTGGTGGAGCAACATCACGAGATCTCGCCTCGCAGATAGGAGCTTTGTCGTGAAGAGTTGGAAGATTAATGGTGCACTTGATGCTGACGGCGCTCCTATTACGCTACTCATTGAAAATGGAATTCTGGTGGAAACGCTATCAACTTCTGCATTTACAGAGATAAATGCTCAAGGTTTAACGGTGCTACCTGGTTTGGTAGATCTTCACACGCACGTCAGAGAGCCTGGACGGGAAGATGCAGAAACTGTTCTCACGGGTTCGCAGTCCGCGGTTGCGGGAGGTTTTACAGCGATATCTGCGATGCCCAACACTCTGCCGGTAGCTGATACCGCAGGTGTGGTTGAGCAAGTATTTCGTTTAGGTGAATCTCATGGACTCTGTGATGTCTTTCCCATTGGAGCGGTGACTGTAGGTCAGGCAGGTGAACAACTCGCTGAACTCTCAGCCATGAATCAATCAGAAGCAAAGGTGAGAATCTTTAGCGATGATGGACACTGCGTTGCAGATCCACTGGTAATGCGGCGCGCATTAGAGTATGTAAAAACCTTCGATGGAATCATTGCTCAACATGCGCAAGATCCGCGTTTGACTGAGAATGCCCAGATGAACGAGGGCGAAGTTTCGGCGCGTCTTGGCCTTAAAGGTTGGCCGGCTGTCGCAGAAGAAGCAATCATCGCTCGAGATGTTCTGTTGGCAGAGCATGTAGATAGTCGCTTACATATCTGCCATCTTACGACTGCCGGCGGAGTTGAGATCATTCGTTCGGCCAAGAAGCGTGGCGTCAAAGTTACTGCAGAAGTTACGCCACATCATCTGCTTCTGACTGATGTAGAAGCTGAAAGTTACGACCCGGTCTTTAAAGTTAATCCGCCTTTACGCACTGCCACAGACGTGATGGCTCTACGTGAAGGTTTAGCAGATGGAACCATTGATATTGTTGCCACAGATCATGCCCCTCATCCCCATGAGGCAAAGGATTGTGAATGGAGCGCAGCGGCCTTCGGGATGGTTGGACTTGAGACTGCCTTTTCAATCTGTTACCTAACCATGGTTGAAAGTGGATTGATGACTCTGGCAACTCTCATTGATCGGATGTCAACTAAACCAGCATCAATCGCTCGATATCAAGATCATGGTCAGTTGAAAGTAGGCAGACCCGCAAACTTACTGCTGGTGGATCTCGAGGCTCGCTGGACGGTTGAACGTAGCGAATTGCATTCCAAGAGTAAGAACACGCCTTTTAACGGCATGGAATTACCAGCTGTCATAGAGAAGACCTTCCATAATGGCGCGCTGGTGTATGACAGGAGGGGTATGTGAGTAGCGCTTACCTTGTCTTGGATGATGGACGCATTTTTGAAGGTGAGTCTTGGGCTTGTACGGGAGAGACATTTGGTGAAGCAGTCTTTTCTACAGGCATGACAGGCTATCAAGAAACGTTAACAGATCCGTCATATTACAAGCAGGTTGTGATCATGACAGCGCCACATATAGGCAACACTGGAATGAATACCGAGGATGAAGAATCTCGAAAAATTTGGGTAAGTGGTTTTGTTGTAAGAAATCCATCTCCAGTTGTTTCAAATTGGCGCTCTGAGCGAACTCTCGAAGATGATTTAGTAGCCAACAATGTAGTGGGCATTAAAGGCATTGATACGAGAGCGCTGACTCTGCACCTCCGTGATCGTGGCGCAATGAGGGTGGGAATCTTCTCGGATACAAAACTAACTCGCGAAGAGATGGTGGTGAAGGTACGTAGCGCCGAACAGATGTCTGGAGCATTTCTCTCTGATGCCGTCACAACCGACAAGCCATACATGGTTCCAGCGCTCGGTACCCGTAAATTCAAAGTTGCAGCGATCGATCTGGGCATTAAAGCTGCAACTCCACGCAATATGTCCGAACGTGGAATTGAAGTACATATGGTTCCCGCTTCGATGACTTATGACGCCTTGAGAGCAGAGGGATTTGATGGATTATTTCTCTCCAATGGTCCGGGTGATCCTGCAACCATGACAGAGATAGTTGGATTAGTTCGACAGGCGCTAGAAGAGAGCTTTCCAGTATTCGGCATCTGTTTCGGACATCAGATTCTCGGGCGGGCGCTCGGTTTCGATACATACAAATTGAGGTTCGGACATCGCGGCATCAATCAGCCTGTCATGAACAAGGTGAAGAACCGAGTCGAAATCACCGCCCAAAATCATGGATTTGCGGTTGAAGCTCCTACAGATGGCGTTTTCACTACCGTCTTTGGACCAGGGATCGTGACCCATGTTTGCCTTAATGACGGAGTTGTTGAAGGCCTCAAACTTCTTGATAGGCCCGCATTTTCAGTTCAATATCATCCGGAAGCAGCAGCGGGACCTCATGATGCGAATTATCTCTTCGATGACTTTCTAGCGATGCTGGAGTCACATGCCACGCGATAAGAGCATCGAGAGCGTCCTTGTTATTGGCAGTGGTCCCATTGTTATTGGCCAGGCATGTGAATTTGATTATTCCGGTACGCAGGCTTGTCGTGTACTGAAATCCGAGGGTATTCGAGTCATTCTTGTGAACTCTAATCCTGCAACGATTATGACCGATCCAGAGTTCGCTGACGCGACTTACATCGAACCCATCACCTCTGAGTTTCTAGAACAAGTCATTGCTAAGGAGAAGCCTTCTGCCATTCTGGCAACTCTCGGCGGACAGACTGCTCTTAATGCGGCCATTGGTTTACATGAGAGGGGCATCCTCCAGAAGTACAACACCCGATTGATTGGCGCGGATGTTGATGCGATTCGTCGTGGAGAGAACCGAGAAGAATTCAGAGCTATTGTTGAAAAAGTAGGCGGTGAATCTGCCAGATCGATAATTTGCCACACGATGGAAGAGTGCCTCACAGCAGTCGAAACTCTCAATTACCCTGTCGTGGTTCGACCTTCTTTCACAATGGGCGGGTTAGGTAGTGGAATCGCATATTCTCGCGATGAACTTGAGCAGATTGCTGGGGCAGGATTGCGCTTTAGTCCTGTCACGGAGGTTCTGCTCGAAGAATCGATCATCGGCTGGAAGGAGTTTGAACTTGAGGTGATGAGAGATCATCTCGATAATGTTGTGATTGTCTGTAGCATCGAGAACTTCGATCCGATGGGTGTCCATACTGGTGATTCCATCACGGTTGCGCCAGCGCTTACGCTCACAGATGTTGAGTTTCAAAGACTCCGCGATTTGAGTATAGAAATTATCCGAGAGGTTGGTGTCGCAACCGGTGGTTGCAACATTCAATTCGCTATCAATCCTTCCAACGGACGCATTGTCGTTATAGAGATGAATCCTCGAGTTTCTCGCAGTAGCGCACTTGCTTCTAAAGCAACAGGTTTTCCAATTGCAAAGATCGCAACCAAACTAGCTATTGGATACTCACTTGATGAAATTCCCAATGACATCACCAAGAAAACCCCAGCTTCCTTTGAGCCAACGCTCGACTATATTGTTGTGAAGATTCCCCGATTTGCTTTCGAGAAGTTTCCTGAAGCCGATGCACGATTGACCACCACCATGAAGAGCGTGGGGGAAGCGATGGCATTTGGGCGATCTTTCCCAGAAGCGCTGCAGAAGGCGATGCGTTCCCTAGAGAAGAAGAACTCGACTTTCACCTGGAAATTCTCAGAGTCCAAAGAGGAGCTCCTTAAAGCAGTTCAGATACCGACCGAACATCGCTTGATCCAAGTACAAAGAGCGTTAGCGGCAGGTGCGACAGTTCGTGAAGTTCATTTGGCTTCTGGAATTGATCCATGGTTTTTGCAGCAGATAATGGAGATCAATGAACAAGCCTTAGCTATCAAAATTGCACCTGATCTCAACGAGTCGCTGCTAAGAAAGTCAAAGAGACTGGGCTTTTCTGATCAGCAGATTGCTGAAATCCGAGATACGACAGCAATCGAGATTTCTAGAGTTCGTGAAAGGCTAGCGATTCACCCGGTGTATAAGACTGTAGATACCTGCGCTGGGGAATTTGAAGCGTTTACTCCTTACCACTATTCAACCTACGATCTTGAAACAGAGGTGAAACCTCGAAGCAAGTCAGCGATTCTTATTTTAGGAAGTGGTCCTAATCGAATTGGGCAGGGAATTGAATTCGACTATAGCTGTGTCCACGCCTGCTTTGCTCTGAGTGCGGCCGGTTTCGAAACGATCATGGTTAATTGCAATCCGGAGACTGTTTCGACGGATTACGACACATCAGACCGTCTCTATTTTGAACCTCTCACCCTGGAAGATGTTCTAGAGATTTATCGAGCGGAACTTGCTGCAGGGCCGATTGCGGGGGTTATCGTTCAATTGGGCGGCCAAACGCCTCTGGGATTAGCAGCAGGACTTCTCGCGGCGGGTGTTCCAATTCTTGGAACTTCGCCGCAGGCAATCCACCTCGCTGAAGATCGTGGAGAATTTGGCAAGGTATTGCAGAGCAATGAACTTCGAGCCCCTGAATTCGGCACAGCTTTTTCGTACCAAGAAGCTCTCAAAGTTGCCACAGCGATTGGTTATCCAGTGCTTGTTCGTCCATCTTTCGTTCTCGGCGGTCGAGGAATGCAGATTGTTTACGACGACGCATCACTCTCTGAATTCATTGAGATCGCCACGCAGATCAACCCTGAGCACCCCGTCTTAATCGACAAATTCCTTGATGATGCGATTGAGATTGATGTCGATGCGCTTTTTGATGGCCACGAGCTCTATCTAGCTGGAGTTATGGAGCATGTTGAAGAGGCGGGAGTACATTCAGGTGATAGTGCTTGCGTAATTCCACCACAATCCATTGATGAGCAAATGCTCCGCGAAATATCAGATGCTACATATAAATTGGCGAACGCTATTGGTGTCCAAGGCCTGATCAATATTCAGTTTGCAATCTCCGGTGGTCAATTATTTGTTCTGGAAGCTAATCCTCGAGCGTCACGGACAGTTCCATTTGTTAGTAAGGCCACGGGTATCCAAGTAGCGAAGGCTGCTGCGCTGATTGCCTGCGGAAAGAGGATTGCAGATTTGAGAGAAGCGAAGATTCTTCCCAGTGACAATCAGGGGAGAGCTAAGGGAATCTCGGTTAAAGAAGCTGTTCTACCCTGGAATCGATTTAGACGGATTGATGGACAGGGTGTTGATTCCGTTCTTGGCCCAGAAATGAAATCCACTGGTGAAGTCATGGGTATTGCCTCAACATTTGGAGCTGCGTTTGCCAAGAGTCAGATTGCTGCATTTGGTCCGTTACCGAGATCAGGAGCCATTTTCGTTTCTATCTCAGATAAGGATAAAGAATCGGCTTTACCGGCGCTCAAGGGATTGAAGGAACTTCAATTCGAACTTTACGCAACACAAGGGACTCATGATTTCCTTAAAAAAAGTGGGGTCGAGACTGTTTTGGTCGCAAAACATGCCGATAAGTTGGAAAATCCAGGATCAATTTCAGCCGTCGATCTCATCAACGCAAACAAAATTTCGCTCGTGATCAATACCCCCTTCGGTCGAGGTGCACAGAGAGATGGTCGATTGATCAGAACAGCGGCGGTACAACGGGGAATTTCTTGTGTTACAACGGTTCCAGGTTTGCGCGCGGCTGTAGAAGGCATACGAGAACTGCAGAAGGAGAAGTTAACTTCTCAGTCAATTCAGGATTGGCATCGTTTATGAGCGGTATCAACAAACGCGCGCAACAGCAGGATGTGGAGATTATCTCCAATAAAAAGGTTGGTGCATATCATCACATTGTCTTTGCCGTAGGTGATATGGCGTCATATGCAAAACCCGGAAACTTCGTGGCAATCTCGGTAGGCGGAAGTGGCTCATCGATGATTCTGCGTCGCGCATTTGCCATCTATAGAGCAAGCGACCGCGGGCAGTATGGCGGAACAATTGAACTCGTCGTCGCCCCGCACGGCCAAGGAAGCCGTTGGCTTACATCTCTTGAGATTCACGACCATGTGAATATGGTGGGACCGCTAGGTACGCATTTCGGGATTCCAGTCGAACCAGTCAACGCACTTCTGGTCGGTGGCGGATATGGATCTGCACCGCTCTTTGGTTTAGCAGAAGTACTGAAAGAACGTGGATGTCGCGTTGATATGGTGCTCGGCGCTTCGGTCGCCGGAAAGATTTATGCACCTTTGGAGGGCAAGCGTTCGGTTAACTCACTTACCATTACAACGGAGGATGGTTCTGCTGGCACTCAAGGCAGAGTTACTGATGTGATGCCAGACCTCATTGCGAAATACAAGAGCGAGATTGTCTATTCGTGTGGGCCTATGGGGATGCTTGCTGCGGTAGATGCGGTCTCTCAACGCTTCAATATGATGCATCAATGCGCAGTTGAAGAATCGATGGCATGCGGTATCGGAGTATGCATGACCTGTGTTGTTCCAATGAAAGATGAAAATGGAATTGTGAAGATGACTCGATCTTGCATCGATGGTCCAGTAATGGATGGCGAGAAGGTTATCTGGGATAGTCGCCGAAAGATTCCTGAAGGTACATGGGGCTCATGATGGATAAGAACTTTCAGGCGTTTGATTTAAGGTGCAAGTTTGGCAACAAGTATTTTCCATCTCCTGTGTTTACCGCCAGCGGTTGCGCGGGATCTGGTAAAGAATTAGCGCAGTTCTTTGATCTACAGGAGTTAGGCGCGGTCGTCACTAAATCGATTGCTCTGAAACCGCGATCGGGTCGAGCAACTCCACGTATGGCTGAAACTCCAAGTGGCATGCTCAATTCAATCGGGCTCCAAGGCCCTGGAATAGATCAGTTTTTAGAAGTTGATGTCCCGTGGTTAATGTCTCAAGGCGCCCGAACAATTGTTTCTATTTCGGGAGAGACAGTTGACGAATTTGCTTCTCTAGCTCGCCGCTTACGTGTTGTTTCCGGGCTAAGTGGGATCGAAGTCAATATCTCTTGCCCGAATGTAGAAAATCGCGGATTAGTTTTTGCGTGTGACCCTGTGGCATCTCGCTCTGTGATTGAAGCTGTCCGGAGAAATATCGGGGGAGAACTTCCGATCATCGCCAAACTCTCACCCGATGTTACTGACATCGTCAGTATCGCAGGAGAAGTTATATCGGCCGGGGCTGATGGTCTCGCGCTCATTAACACTCTGCTTGGTATGGCAATCGATATTGATACAAAGAAACCAAAACTCGCAGGCAAAACAGGTGGCCTCTCAGGGCCCGCAATTCGCCCCGTTGCGGTACGAGCGATTTATCAAGTGCATGCAGCATTTAAAAATGTACCAATACTTGGAATGGGTGGGGTTACCTCAGGACGTGATGCTCTAGAACTGATCTTTGCGGGTGCGAGCGCTGTATCGATTGGTACTGCCAACTTCGGTAATCCAACAGCAGCTATAAAAGTTAAAAGCGAGATTGAAGAATTACTCAAAGCACGTGGATTCTCATCTGTAGCAGAGGCGGTAGGAGCAGCCCATGACTGAGAAATCGAGAATTATTCTCGCCCTTGATTATCCTGATATGGATCGTACGCGAGCCATGATCGAGAAGACCCGCGAGGATATTTCAATCTACAAACTGGGTCTCGAGTTTTTCACTGCTCAGGGACGCCAAGGTGTCTTCCAGATTCAGCGCGAGTTTTCCGAGATTGAAATCTTTTTAGATCTCAAGCTTCACGATATTCCCAACACGGTTCAAGGAGCGTGTCGGAGCGTTGCTGAACTTGCCCCAAGATTTCTCACTGTTCATGCCGCAGGCGGTTACGAGATGGTTCATGCCGTAGCCACGGCTCTCCCTGCGACAGAAATTACTGCTGTGACAGTGCTGACTTCTCTTGATGCAGGTGAATTAGCAGCCATGAATTTACCGAACGACCCACAATTACTTGCGTGTGGATTAGCAAAGCGAGCAGTCGAGGCAGGAGCTCGGGCAATTGTCTGTTCGCCTCACGAAGTTACTATCCTTCGCGAAATTCTGGGTGCCTCCGTTTGTCTCATCACCCCCGGCGTTAGGCCCACAGCTTCATTAAGTGATGATCAGAAGCGCACGATGTCACCACGAGAGGCAATAGCCGCTGGTTCAGATTTCGTAGTAATTGGCAGGCCAATCACCCAAGCAACTGACCCACGCGAGGCTGTAAGCCAAATTTTAGGTTCTATGGCTTAACTTGCTTTAATGAGCACATGGGTTCTCCTCCTACTCTCACAACAGAAGAGCGTCGAGCTGCGTTAGTCAAAGCAGCCGAATCGAGGAAAATACGGGCCGCCTTTAAAGCGGAGATAAAGAGTGGATCACGTAGTTGGTTAGAAGCTTTTTCAAGCCAAGATCAAGCAATCCGCAAGATGCGAGTCAAGGAGCTGCTCGTGTCACTGCCGGGATACGGAGAGGTTCGGGCCACATCCGTTTTGGAACGCGCTGGCATCTCTAACGCCCGTCGAGTTCAAGGCGTCGGTAGAAGCCAATACGAACTACTGTTAAAGATTCTCAAGGAAGAGCGATGATGTCGCGCGGCAAGTTGATAGTGCTCTCTGGTCCTGGGGGCGTCGGTAAGAGCACCATTGTTTATGAATTAAAGAAGAAGGATCACTTCTATTTTTCAGTCTCAGCCACGACGCGCCAACCTCGTATAGGTGAAGAAGATGGCGTTGCCTACCATTTCGTCTCTAACGAGCAGTTTCAAAACATGATTGATGCAGGCGTTTTTCTTGAATGGGCTGATTTTGCTGGAGCGCGATATGGAACACCTCGCCAACCTGTTCTAGAAGCGCTCGACGCTGGCAAAAATGTTCTGCTCGAGATTGAAATAGCCGGAGCCCGCCAAGTTAAGGTTGCAATGCCAGAAGCCATGATGGTCTTTCTTCAGCCACCGTCAATCTCGGAACTCGAGGCGAGAATCACCAATCGAGGTACTGATACCCCAGAGCGAATAGCAGCCCGTTTAGCGCTAGCGCGAGCGGAGATGGCCGCAGCAGGCGAGTTCGACCATATCCTGACCAATCATCGGGTCGATGAAGTAATCAACTCACTGGTATCCTTGGCGGCTTCATAGGTCGCATATTGCATCTTTATAGAGGAGTACGAGTGGCTACGCTTGATGGAATCACAAATCCACCGATTGACGAACTACTGGATAAGAGCGGTTCGAAGTACTCTCTCGTTCTCTATGCAGCCAAGCGCGCTCGCCAGATCAACGCTTATTACTCTCAACTCGGTGAAGGTCTCTTGGAATATGTGGGCCCACTAGTCGAAACTCATGTTCATGAGAAGCCTCTTTCCATCGCTATGCGCGAGATCAATGATGGACTTCTCACAATTGAGAACTTAGAACCTCAAAGCTAGAAAATAGCCGATGGCTGGCGCAATGATTTCCTTCCCTCGCGGCCGTGAGGTTGTGCTCGGGGTCAGCGCGGGCATTGCGGCGTATAAATCCTGCGAGCTTCTTCGTCGATTACAAGATCATGGCTTCCTAGTTTCGGTTGTTCCTACCTCTGCAAGCCTGAACTTTGTAGGGAAGGCAACATGGGAGGCGCTCTCGGGTCGCCCAGTTTCAACATCGGTATGGGAGAACGCCGCAGATGTTTCACATGTTTCGCTCGCGGATAAGGCGGATCTTCTTCTCATCGCTCCAGCAACTGCCGATGTGATCTCGCGTATAGCTCAGGGACGTGCTGATGATCTTCTCACAACAACTGTCCTAGCAACGGCAGCACCAGTTCTGGTTGTTCCCGCAATGCATCCGAATATGTGGCTCAATGCAGCTACGCAAGAGAATGTGGCAGTACTTCGCGCTCGTGGAATAACTGTGATCGAACCTGATATTGGTCGACTAACAGGAAAAGATTCCGGCATTGGCAGATTTCCTGAAACCGCAACCATTATTTCTATGGTTCAAGAGATAACTAAGACCTACGCAACCCTCGAGAATAAGCGAATCCTGGTTACTGCCGGTGGCACTCGAGAGGCAATCGACCCAGTTCGCTACATTGGTAATCGATCTAGCGGGCGTCAAGGGCTAGCCATTGCTTATGAAGCTCTCCGTGCAGGCGCAGAAGTTACAGTCATTGCAGGCGCTACTGATCCTTTCGAATTAGAAGGTGCGAGAGTGATTTCTATTGAAACAGCAGATCAAATGCGCACGGCAGTTCTCAGTGAATTTCCCCAGCACGATGCGCTCGTGATGAGTGCAGCAGTTGCCGATGCAAAGCCTGCTATTTTTTCAGATGAGAAAATCAAAAAAGAGAATCTGGCCGCAATAAACCTAGTGAAGAATGCAGATGTCTTGGCAGAAGCTGCAGAGGGAAAGCGATCGAATCAAGTAATTGTCGGATTTGCTGCTGAAACGCACCATGATTCATTAAAACTTGGTGAAGAGAAGATGCTACGAAAAGGCGCCGACTTCCTCTATGTCAACAACGTTGGATCCGGGGCAATTTTTGGAGAACAGAAAACTACCGGAACGCTTATTGGTCTTGATATCGCAGCTGAATCTTTCTCGAGCGTCGATAAACACGATGTTGCAAAGAGCATCATTCGACACGTAGCCTCAAGATTGGAACGAGTGCATGGCTAAGCGACTTTTCACCTCAGAATCAGTAACCGAAGGTCATCCCGATAAAATTGCAGATGCCATCTCTGACGCAGTTCTGGACTCTCTCTTAAGTCAGGACCCCAAGAGTCGCGTAGCATGTGAAACGCTCATTACTACTGGACAGGTACACGTAGCTGGCGAAGTTACTACGGACGGTTACGCAGATGTAAATGAACTTGTCCGGCAGACCGTTCTGAATATTGGATATGACAGTTCTGATAAAGGCTTTGATGGCAACAGTTGTGGCGTATCAATCTCTATTGGTCAGCAATCTCAAGATATTGCTGCGGGAGTGGACCATGCTGTTGAAGAGCGGTTAGCTCATTCCAGTGATCCTTTGGACTTGCAAGGCGCGGGTGACCAAGGTTTGATGTTTGGTTATGCCACGAAGGACACCTCCGAGTTAATGCCCCTGCCCATAGCAATGGCCCATCGATTAGCGGAAAAGCTCTCCTTCGAGCGTAAGAGCGGTAATTTGACTTACCTTCGTCCCGATGGCAAAACGCAAGTAACGATTGAGTACGACGGTGATAAGCCAGTTGCTCTAGATACCGTTGTGATTTCATCTCAGCACGCACCTGATGTCGACCTTGTTAAGAAGTTAACTCCTGAGATAAAGGCGCATGTGATTGATCCAATCATCGCTACGTTCAACCTCTCGGCGAAGAATGTTCGAGTATTAGTAAATCCGACGGGACGCTTTGTTATCGGTGGTCCAATGGGCGATGCGGGACTCACTGGTCGCAAGATCATTGTTGACACTTACGGAGGAATGGCTCGACACGGAGGAGGAGCCTTCAGCGGCAAGGATCCATCGAAAGTTGATCGATCCGCCGCATACGCAATGCGCTGGGTTGCGAAAAATGTTGTCGCAGCCGGATTAGCTGATCGATGTGAAGTGCAGGTCGCTTATGCAATTGGCAAGGCTCAGCCCGTCGGACTCTTTGTAGAAACATTTGGTACCGAAAGCCTTCCGGTCTCACAGATTTCTGATGCCGTGCTCTCGGTTTTCGATCTGCGACCAGCTGCGATTATTCGCGATTTGGATTTGCTACGTCCTATTTACTCCAAGACCAGTGCATATGGCCATTTTGGACGCGAGCTTCCCGAGTTCACTTGGGAGCGCACTGATCGCGCGGATGCACTTAGCGCTGCAGTAAAAGGCTGAAGTAAACGTGGCACCATCAAAGCCACTCTCTTTACGTCGCCAAAAAAGCAGAGCGGCCAGTTCGCGACATAAAGAACTTGGAGGGTTAACGCTTCAAGCAGATGTCTTTGTTGAAACCGATGTATTTCATTTAGATCAAACGTTCTCTTATGTAATCCCAGAAGATTTAGTTGACTCAATACAGTCCGGGAGCATCGTCAAAGTACCATTCAAGGAGAGGGAAGTACTGGGAGTAATCACGGCGGTCAAGCCAATTGAGAACGTGGGGTTACGTCCCGTTTCAAAGGCGCTACTACCTAGTGCCTTATCGTCGGAAGATCTACGCCTCATTGAGGCGATAACCGAGCGTTATGTCGCTCGTCGATTTGATGTTCTAAAGCAGTTTTTGCCACCACTTTCCCTGAATGTAACACTCGAACAAGACGTGATTGCCACGAAGGGAAGAAAAAGGGATCAATACAGTCGTCAATATCTATTGTCCAGAGTTGGCGAAAATGCAATTGATCTTGCAGTGGACTTCGTAGTTTCACATTCGGGTTCATCTCTTCTTGTTTTATTGCCCACAGAACGTGATATCGAGAAGTTCAAGAACGAACTCAGAATGCGTGGCATCACAGAATTCGCTGAATATGACGGAAGTGTCAAGCCTACTGAGAGGCGAAGGCTCTTTCTTGAAATTCTTCAAGGATCGCATAGGTTGGTTATCGGGTCTCGCAGCGCAGCGCTTCTTACATTTCCAAACCTAGATCACATAGTTGTAGTGAATGAAGCTTCTGAACACTACTTCGATAAGAGAGCCCCGTATTGGAATGTGCGTGATGTGGTGATGCTACGCGCGGACCTATCACACATCGACATAACCTTTGTAGGAGCAGCACCATCATTGGAGTTGTGGCGTCTTATTGAAAAGGGCTGGTTCCAACTCGTGAGAAGCAAGGTGCGGATTCTCACAAAAAGTTCGAAAATTCGTACTCTTCCAGAGACGTACCACTCCACGATTCGTGAAGGTCTAAAGAAGGGAGTCGTTCTCGTAAGTGTGGCAACAAAGAATTACGCAAGCACCTTCATCTGTCGTAAGTGTAAGTCTGTTGCTCGATGCCATTGCGGTGGAAGAATCATCATTGCTCAGAAGGAAAAGTATGCATGCAACATGTGTGATGTGACCACGAGTCAATGGCGATGTCTCGAATGTGATTCTCGTGAAAGTATGGCTTTTCGTGGGGGAGCCGAGAGAATCTATGAAGAAATTGGTAAAGCATTCCCGCGCATACCAATTAAGGTAAACACAGCAGATAAACCAATCGATTCCATCAGCTCAGAGCCATCGATTGTAGTTTCAACCTATGGCGTTGAACCGATTGTTAACGGAGGATATTCAGCGTTAGTACTTCTAGATGGAGAAGAATTGATAAGTCGCCCCTTCATTCGTGCGGAGGAGGAACTACGTCAACGTTGGTTCAATCTCGCGGGTCTTGTTAGTCCAGGCTCTCCGATCTATCTCTCGATTGCTTCGCAACAACACATCGCACAGAGTTTTATCTCGAATCGAGTTAACCGTTCTCTTGAAGCCGAACTTATCGAACGCAAAGAAGTCGCGCTTCCCCCTGAGGCCAGGCTGATACGTATTTCCGGCGATGCCCGAGCGCTTGTGTCGTTAAGACAGAAAATCTCACTGCAATTTGGTGATCAAGTAGAAGCTCTTTACTCGCAGCAGAGTAATTGCCTAATCATTAAGTGTGAACATGAGTCTGCTTCGGCTTTTCTTAAAGCTCTACGGGCTCTTCAAAAGGCACGCTCTTTGAGCAAAAAGGAACTTTTTAAAATAGAGGTTGACCCGTACTTCATTTAGAAACCTCTCCCTACTCCGATACAATCTGAGAATGGCCATTCAGCCCATTCGATTTTTCGGCGATCCTGTTCTCACGACGCCTGCTTCGCCGGTCGTGGATTTTGATAAAGAGCTGAGAGTGTTAGTTAAAGATTTGACCGAGACGATGATTGATGCTCCAGGCGCAGGTTTAGCGGCTCCACAAATTGGAGTTCCGTTGCGCGTTTTCGTTTGGCATGTGGATGATGAATTCGGACATTTGGTTAACCCTTCTTTGGAGTTAAGCGAAGAGTTACAAGAAGGCGAAGAGGGATGTTTATCATTTCCAGAACTCGCATTTGAAACGCCTAGAGCAATGCGCGCGGTTGCTAAAGGCTTGAATATGCACGGTGAGCCCATCATGGTGGAAGGTTCTGAGCTCCTAGCGCGTGCACTGCAACACGAAACCGATCACCTCAACGGCATCCTCTTTATAGATCGGCTCCCAGCAGAACTAAGAAAAGTAGCTATGAAAGAGATTCGTCAATCTGATTGGTTCTTGGAGGCTGATAGCGCTGGACTTGCACCTGAGATCCGAACTTCTCCACATTCAACCTTTGGACGAAATCTTTAGTGAGAATCTTTCTTGCATCTTCTTCGAAAGTGGCGCTCCCAGTTCTGGATGCGCTTGAGTCAGCCGGGTTATTAGCCGGAGTTATAAGTGCGCCGGACAAACCTGCTGGACGAGGTCGTCAACTAGCTCCAAATGAATTCGCAAACTTCTGTGAGCAGAATCAACGTATGGTGCATAAACCTAAAACTCACGTAGAACTTAATGATGTTCTTCAAACCCAGAGACCGGATTTGGTTGTAACAATCGCCTACGGAAAGTTAATCAAGGCGGCAGAACTCTCGCTACCTCGTTATGGCTGGCTCAATATTCATTTTTCCCAACTTCCTCGTTGGCGTGGTGCTGCTCCAGTTCAACACGCACTACTAGCCGGGGATTTGATCACAGGAGTCACAATTTTTCAGTTGGATCAAGGGATGGATACCGGACCCATATATGCGCAGGTTGAGCATCCAATCAATAGCGATGATACGACGGCGTCACTTCTCGATGCTTTGAGCTTCAAGAGTATTGAACCTCTTTTGAAATCAATCTCGATGATTGAGGATGGAATTGTTCCAACTCCACAAGATGGCAATGGCGTAACGCATGCTCCAAAAATTGTAAAAAATGACGGTCGCATAGATTGGAATAGATCCTCTGGTGAAATCGATAGATTGATTCGGGCCATGAATCCTTGGCCTATGGCCTGGAGCGAATACGCAGGTACACGAACCCTGATTACCCAGGCACGTGTTTCTCCGACCGAAAATGTTAGTGGATTTAGCAGCGGTACTAGCGTGAGCTTCAGTCCATTGACTATTGCATGCGGAAGTGGATTACTTGAAATAATCACAGTTAAACCGGATGGTAAGCGCGAGATGTCCGCCGCTGAATGGATTCGCGGCCTTCAAGGCATAGAGGAAATTCACTTTTCGTGAGATCAATTGCGAACCCGCGCTTACTCGCCTTCGAAGCCCTAGTTGAGGTTGAGTTACATGGCGCTTACAGCAACTTGATTCTTCCTAAAATGTTGAGCAGCTCCTCATTGTCCGCATCAGATAGGGCTCTAGCTTCAGAGTTGGTATATGGATCGCTCCGCCTTAAAGGAAGGCATGACAGATACATCTCAGCTGTCAGCGATCGGAGAATCGAGGAGATTGATTCAAAGGCTCTACTTGTGTTGCGACTTGGCGTTCATCAACTTAAGGAACTACGTGTTCCTAGTTACGCTGCCATTAATGAATCGGTCGAGTTAGCGAAGCATGTTGTTGGCAAATCAACTGCAAGCTTTATCAATGCGATTCTACGAAAAGTAGACTCATTGACGCTAGATCAACTCTCCCAGAGCGAGGATCGACAACATCAACTATCAGAGAATTTCTCCCATCCTGAGTGGATTGTTAGTTCTTATTTTGACTCACTGAAGAATGCAGATGAGGTCTCCGCTCTTCTCCAAGCCAATAACGTCCCGGCCAAGCCCACTTTGATTGCTTGGCCTGGTTTGTCATCGCAGGAAGAGCTGTGCGACGCGGGAGCAGAAGCTATCGCTGGAAGCGATGTCGCAGCAGTTTTGGATGGTGACCCGGGAACTATCCCTGCGATTCGAGAACGTCGTGCAGGGGTTCAAGATCGTGGATCGCAGGAGGTAACTGAGATATTCCTCGCAACTCATGAATCAGGTTTGCGTTGGCTTGATCTCTGTGCCGGTCCTGGAGGCAAGGCCGCGTATATCTCGTCATTTTTGAAGCTTCATGGGGGAGAGTTTGTTGCAAACGAACCTTCGGAGATGCGCGTCGGGCTGGTGGAACAAGTAGTTCATTACGGAAAAGTTGTTAGTTTCGATGGGAGAGAGATCCCCACGGAACTTGGAACCTTTGAACGTATTTTGCTGGACGCACCCTGTACAGGAATTGGTGCATTGCGACGCAGGCCTGAGGTTCGATGGCGACGAACCTTGCAGGACCTCAAGAATCTCACGGTACTCCAATCGCAACTTCTGGACTCTGCAGCATCGAAACTTCGAACAGGTGGCGTGATTGCTTACGTCACCTGCAGCTCGCACCAGGCAGAGACCACATTCCAAATTCGAAGTTTTTTGCGGCGCCACTCAGATTTTGAGATTAGACCAATCGGCGATTCACGCGCCGATTTGGATGGCAATCTACAATTATGGACCCATAGGGATGATTGCGATTCTATGTTTATCTCGCTGCTGACGAGAGTGAGGGCTCACGAATGAAAGGAAAGAGTGAAGTGATTCGTATTTGCCCAAGTATCCTCAATGCTAATTTTGATGATCTTCCCAATGAAATAGCCAGAGTCGCCCAGAGCGCTGATTTACTTCATTTGGATGTAATGGATAACGAATTTGTTCCAAATTTTACTTTTACGTTAGAGCGTTCGTTAGAGATCATTGCCCAGTCCGTATTACCTGTAGACGTGCATCTCATGATTGCATCTGCTGACACAAAGGCTGTTGATTACGCAGCCACGAACACAGTGAGTATCACAGTTCATCTCGAAGCTTGTAGCGATCCTGTTCAAACGCTACGTGCTATACGCGCTCAAGGTAAGCGAGCAGGTTTGGCTATCAAACCAGGTACGCCTATCGAGGAAGTTGAAGAGTTACTGGAGGAACTCGACATGCTTCTTGTGATGACTGTTGAGCCAGGTTTTGGTGGCCAATCATTTATGGAGGCGATGATGCCCAAAGTTCAAAAAGCTCGCGAATGGTTAAGTCAGAAAGGCCTCTCTGAAACCTGGCTTCAAGTAGATGGGGGAATCGCTCTGCCTACGATTCGTCAGGCATATCTTGCTGGTGCCGACACCTTTGTTGCAGGTTCGGCGGTCTATAAATCCGAGGATCCTGCGGGAATGATTCAACAGTTACGGGTTGAAGCGCTCCGAAGTTCGTAGTAATTGCGACACCTCCTACATCCATAAAGAAGTAAACTCTGCTCATTATGAGTAGAAAATCTTTTGACGAGTTATGGTCGCAGCTCAATGCACTGGCGAAAGAGCGTCCTGCAGAATCAAGCACAGTGATGTCTCTCGATGTCGGGATTCATGCAATTGGCAAGAAAGTTCTAGAGGAAGCTGGTGAGGTGTGGCTGGCTGCTGAGTACCAGAGCAATGATGAGCTGGCCACAGAGATCAGCCAACTTCTCTACCACCTGCAAGTATTGATGTTGGCTCGCGGAATATCTCTCGACGATGTCTATAAGAGGCTGTAATGAATAAATCATTCAATGAGGAAGTTTTAAGAGTCGCAATCCCAAATAAGGGATCCCTCGCGGATTCTGCATCTCGCATCCTTCAAGAGGCAGGTTATCGTCAGCGCACTGATAGTCGGGATTTAACGTTTACTGATCCCACCAACGGTGTCGAGTTTTACTACTTGCGACCACGAGATATCGCAACGTATGTTGGATCCGGCGAGCTAGATATTGGAATTACCGGTCGCGATTTATTGCTTGATTCCCAAGCGCCAGCAACAGAGATTATGAAATTAGATTTCGGCAAAAGTTCTTTTAGGTTCGCTGCTCCATCTGGAGTGGGCTCTGTTGTCGGAAAACGTATTGCAACTGCGTATCCACGATTGGTTTTAGCCTATTTAAAAGAGAAGAATCTTGAAGCCTCTATTGTTGAACTCGACGGGGCCGTTGAGGGTGCCATCAAGCTTGGCGTTGCCGATGTCATTGCTGATGTTGTCTCTACCGGCAACACCCTCAAGCAAGCTGGACTTGAAACATTTGGCGAGGTTCTCTTGCAGAGCGAAGCGATTCTTATTGGTCGCATTGGTGCCCAACCAGCCAGCAAGGCTGAGACGTTGATTCGGCGAGTCAGCGGCGTAGTTATCGCTCGTCAATATGTTCTCGTAGATTACGACGTTAAGAAGATTAATCTCGAGGCGGCATGCAGGTTAACCCCAGGTTTGGAATCACCAACTATCTCTCCCTTGCAGAAAGAAGACTGGGTAGCAGTTAGGGCGATGGTGTTGCGAAGTGATGTTCACGCAGTTATGGATGAATTATGGAGCGTGGGAGCGCGGGGAATTCTGGTTACTGATATCCATTCTTGCCGCCTATAGATAGGCAATCAGAGAATCCAGACCCTTATCTGCGATAACTAGATCAGCGACTTTATTGAGAACCTCTTTACCTCGATAGCTCACGCCGAGTCCTGCCAGAGTGATCATGTCGACATCATTTGAACCGTCACCAACCGCGATTGTTTCCCGCATAGATACCCCTGAGATTTCTGCGAAGTGTGAAAGAGCCTCGGCTTTCGCTCTGCGATTGATTATCGGGCCAAGTGTTCTGCCGGTCAGCAGACCGTTTTGAATCTCAAGAGAGTTGGCGCTGAGATAATCAAGCGAAATTCTCTTAAAAAGTTTCTCGAGAATATTGATAAACCCGCCGGATACTGCGCCAACTAAGACCCCTTGCTTCTTGAGAAAAGTAATGAGTTCGAGGGCGCCAGGGGAGAAAGTAATCTCTGAGATTACGTCATCAAAAATACTTTCAGGTAAATCACGAAGTAGAGATACTCGCTCCTTCAACGCTGAGTCGAAATCAATCTCACCGGCCATAGCCCGACGAGTGATCTCAGAAACCCTGTCGCCGTAAGGGGTTCTTTGTGCGAGGAGATCGATAACCTCTTGCTCAATCAAGGTTGAGTCGACGTCAAAGAGAGCTAGTCGATACTTCATAAAACTTCTAAAGCGATATCGAGATTTCGCTCCTTCAACAACTCTCTCAACTCATCTTCAATGGCGATCGTGTGCGCAGGGTCGAAGGAGATGGCAAATGCTCCGATATATCGACCCTCCATAAGAATTTCTTGAAGGTCGTCAACGCGTAGGGCGTAAGTGGACAATACGCCTTCGATAAGCTTTGATGGAGATTCTTGCGCAACTCCACTTATGAGGATAATTGCTTTTGCTTTGTAGACAAGGTTTTTGGCTAATGAATCGCTCACGAGCGGAGTTTAGCGAATATGGAATCCGAAGAGGGTATCTTCTCTGCCTATGGAATCCCTGCTCGCGATTGAGGACGTAATCGTTAGACGTGCCAATCGGACTATTTTGGGACCAATAACTTGGTCGGTAGAAGATGGTCAAAGATGGGTGATACTAGGCCCGAATGGTGCCGGCAAAACAACTCTTCTCCAATTATTGGCGGCCTTGATACACCCTACTTCGGGGAAGGTCTCTATTCTGGGAAATCGTCTGGGAGCTGTAGATGTTTTCGAATTGCGTCCAAGAATCGGTTTTACATCTAGCGCGATGATGGAGATTCTTCCAAGTGAAGAACGCGTGATTGATATTGTTTTGACTTCTGCGTATGCGATCGCCGGGCGCTGGCAAGAAGAGTATGACCTATGGGATGAATCTCGAGCAAAAGCTTTGCTCACAACTTTTGGCGTAAGAGATTTAGCAGAACGAACTTTCGGAACGCTTAGCGAAGGCGAAAAGAAGCGAGTTCAGATATCACGCGCGCTTATGGCAGATCCCGAGGTGCTGCTCTTGGATGAACCCGCCGCTGGGCTCGATCTTGGCGGTCGCGAAGACATCCTTCATCGCATCACCCAATACACAAGCGATAAGCAGTCACCGGTAACGATAATCGTGACACATCACATTGAAGAGATTCCAGCCGGAACCACACACGCTTTGCTTCTCAAGGATGGAATCGTTGCGCATGCTGGACCGATATCTCAGGTTTTGACGGAAGAGAACATCACCGAGGTTTTCGGAGTTAGCGTTCAATTACAGTTCAATGGCGCTCGTTACTTTGCCTCTTCTAAACTTTGATGCTTTTCTCACTAGTTCCCGAATCCTGGAGAGCGGCTTTAATGCCGCACGAAGCCAGAATCAATGAGATCGGGGCCGAACTTCAAAGGCGAGCAGATGCTGGTGAACGAATTCTTCCCGATAAAGAACACGTATTTAGAGCGCTTCAGATACCCCCAACCGAAGTACGCGTCGTAGTAGTAGGGCAAGATCCATATCCAAATTCCAACGATGCAATGGGGCTTTCGTTTGCAGTTTCACCGAGAAAGTCAGGCCTTCCAGGATCCCTGATGAATATCCAGAAAGAGATCATGACGGATATAGGTTTTACTACCACCGCGGATGGAGATTTGAGTAAGTGGAGTTCCCAAGGCGTAATGTTGCTCAATCGGGTACTCACGGTCTCTGCTGGAGATAGCGGATCGCATTTAAAGTTAGGATGGATTGATATAACTAAGACAATCGTTGAGGTGTGCGCATCAGAGGGCGCAATCGCCCTTCTCTGGGGGAATTCGGCCCGAGAACTAAGCGCGCTCTTCTCACCTGAAATGGTTGTAGAGGGTGTTCATCCAAGTCCTTTATCAGCGCATCGTGGTTTTCTTGGTTCAAAGCCATTTTCAGCGGTCAATTCAAAATTGTTATTACAAGGTCGAGAACCGATTATCTGGTAAATGAAATAGGGCCTAGATTGCTCTAGGCCCTATCTTCTTCAATTGTCTTAAGAAACCCAGGTATTGATTGGGTTATTCAAGAAGTAAATCATAAAGAGACCGGCAACGAGGAGTAGTAGAGGATGAACATCCTTACTGCGTCCTTGCAAGAATCTAATGACTACATACGAGACGAATCCTGCACCGATACCTACCGAGATGTTGTAGGTGAATGGCATCAAGATAATTGTTAGGAAGGCTGGAATTGCAATTCCATAATCATCCCAGTCGATTGATTTGATCTGAGTCATCATCAAGAAGCCAACGATGATGAGTGCAGGGGTTGCGGCTTCGTAAGGAATGATTGCAACAAGTGGAGCGAGGAATGTGGTGAGCAGGAAGAGAGCGCCAGTAACAACCGATGCCAATCCTGTTCGAGCACCTTCGCCAACTCCTGAAGCCGATTCGATGTAAGAAGTATTGGATGAGACTCCGGCAGCTCCACCAGCAACAGCGGCAAGAGAATCAACAAGAAGGATGCGATCAGCATTTGGAGGAGTTCCATCCTTGTCGTTGAGGCCTGCTTCTTGTCCAATAGCTGTCATGGTTCCCATGGTGTCGAAGAAGTCCGCCAAGAGAAGTGTGAAGACAAGAAGTAGCGCAGTGATCAACGGCACGCGATCAAAGGAACCAAATAGGTTAAATGATCCGAGTAGTCCGAAGTCAGGTGTGGCGACGACAGATTCTGGCATTGCAGGAACGTTCAAGTTCCAGCCTTTTGGATTCACTTCACCGGTTGCTCCGTTGAACAACGGACCAATCTTGAAAGCGCTTTCGATTGCAATAGCAAGACCAGTAGAAACGATAATTCCGATAAGAAGAGCCGCTTTAATCTTGCGAACCATCAAACCGATTGTTAGGAAAAGGCCGAAGGCAAAGACCACTACAGGCCATCCAACGAGCTCTCCGTTATTTCCCAGAGTTACTGGTACGGGACCTGTTCCAGTACGGCGGACGAAGCCCGCATCGACAAGACCGATGAGAGCAATGAAGAGGCCGATACCGACTGAGATTGCAATCTTTAACTGGGTAGGAACTGCACGGAAGACCGCGGTACGGAACCCGGTAAGTACCAAGACCAGAATGATGATTCCTTCTAGTACGACAAGTCCCATTGCATCAGCCCAAGTCATTTTCGAAGCAATACCAACTGCCACGAAGGTGTTCAGGCCCAAGCCGGTAGCGAGTGCGAGTGGGAAATTTGCCACAAGGCCCATGAGGATGGAGAGAACTCCAGCAACGAGAGCAGTAGCAGCAGCGATGAGTGCGAGATTTGGCGCATCTCCGCCGCCGAGATATTTGCCATCAGCATCTTTAGAAAGACCGATGATCAATGGGTTGAGTGCGACGATGTAGGCCATCGTGAAGAAGGTAACTACTCCGCCTCGGACCTCTTGAGCTACTGAGGATCCGCGTTGCGAGATTTTGAAGTATGAATCGAGCATGCTCTTCCTTTCATCCCAAAATGGGATGGCGCTAATTTTTTAACGGTGGTGGTTGCGACACCGAGTGGAGTCAGTCCACAGGCTGAGGGGAATGGCCCAAACCTATGTGTTACTTGCTAGTAAGACGGGCAACGACACCAAAGGAGGTTGCGACGGAATATCCAATGAATAGGGCAAAAAGCGCAGTTCCGAGCCCTAGCGTCCCTCCCAGCAGTGCGCCCAGAATAAGTACCGTCACTTCAATAACCATTCGTACTCGACCCACCGGGATTCCTGTCCGACGATGCATAGAAGTCATCCAGCCATCACGGGGACCAGGTCCCAGCCCACAGGTGATGTAAAGAGCCGAACCACTTCCAACTAGAGCAATACCTACGAGAACATACAAGAGTTTGAGCGCCACGAGATCTGGATGGGGAATAAAGGCTATTCCGATATCAATTGCCGTGGCGATAACCAGAATATTTGCCAGAGTTCCGAATCCAGGTTTTTCTTTGAGCGGAATCCAAAGCGCTAAAACTATTCCGCTGATAAGAAAAGTTGCTGCTCCAACCGAAAGTGGTGTTCGCAGCGCAATCCCTTGAGCAAGCACGGACCATGGAGCGTTACCGAGTTCAGCAACTATGAGCAGGCTATCTCCGATACCGAAAATGAAGAGACCAAAAATGAGAATAGCTACGCGAGAAGGGGAGAGATCCCAACGATGTGCGGCTGTCCATGGAGTTGCGGGGACAGTCTTATGTGGTTTTAACCGTTCGATAAACTCGCGCACGAAAGAACCGTACACCACAAATGCTTTACACTCATTCTCATGTTTGTTGGATTTGGAACCGTCCTCAATATTGTTGCGATCCTGGCTGGTTCCGCGCTTGGAATATTGGCAGGAAACAAACTTTCGGAACGTACCCGAAATCTCATGACTGATGTTTTGGGAGCTATAACTCTCGTCGGTGCAGCATCTGCCATCGCAGCTCTATGGAAAGTTGAACTCATTGACGCACTACCTCAAGGTTGGCCACTCTTAGTTGTCCTGTCGTCTTTATTGATCGGAGGATTACTAGGTTCGCTGCTTAAGATCGAAGCAAGGTTGGAGAATCTTGGTGTTAGGTTGAAGCGCAGATTTGATAAAGATGGATCTTCACCCTTTGTTGAAGGCTTTGTCAGCGCTTCGCTGATTTTCGCGATTGGACCTCTGGCAATCCTGGGCAGCATCAGTGATGGAATGTCTACAGGTATAGAGCAGTTAACCCTGAAAAGTATTCTCGATTTTTTCACATCGATTGCGTTCGCTGCCGCCCTCGGTTGGGGAGTTGCAATGTCTGCCTTGCCCGTAGGGGTGTATCAGTTTGCATGGACGGCGGCTGGTTTCGGTTTAGGAGCTATTCTTTCGGATTACCAAGTTCAGGCCATGACCGCTACTGGCGGAGTGCTTCTCCTGGGTATTGGTTTAAAGCTGTTAAACATTAAGGCAATGGCGATTGGCGATCTTCTTCCCGCGCTCGCCTTTGCACCAATTATTGCAACAGCAGTTAGTCGTTTCTAAAATGTTTTAGCATCGATCACAAACCGATACTTAACATCACTTGCGACTGTTCTTTCGTAGGCTTGATTGATGTAGTCCGCTTCAATAACTTCCACATCGCTCAAGATGTTCTTCTTGCCGCAGAAATTGAGCATTTCTTGAAGTTCCGGCATGCCACCAATCATCGAACCGGCAATTGAGCGTCGTCCATCGAGCATACTTCCAGCATTGATTGCGTAAGGCTTTCCGGGCAATCCAATGATCACAAGGGTTCCATCTGTTGCCAACGTTGATAGATAAGGATCCAAATCAATATCTGCAGATACAGTATTCAGGATTAGGTCGAATCTTTTTCGTAGCGGTTTATGCCATTCATTGCCTTTGGTCACAACAAAATCAGTAGCTCCCATGTTGCGCGCGTCAGGTTCCTTATGCGAAGAGTGTGAATAAACAGTTACCTCTGCTCCTAAGGCGGCGGCGAACTTGACCCCCATATGCCCTAAACCGCCCAGACCCATGACTGCGACTTTTGATCCAGGGCCCACTTTCCAATGCCGAATTGGCGAGTACAGAGTGATACCGGCGCATAGAAGGGGAGCAACGCCGCTCATCTCAAGATTGGTCGGGACTGTAACCGCGTAATTTTCGTCAATAACGAAATTATTCGAATAACCACCATAGGCAATAGTTTGAGTATTGCGTTCGTAACCATTGTAGGTTCCAGTCATTCCTTCTAGACAATACTGTTGAAGTCCGCGCGTGCAATTACTGCACTTGCGACAAGAGTCAATAAATACTCCGACGCCAATTCGGTCTCCCACTCGAAATTTCTTGACTGTCGCACCAACAGAAGTAACTGTTCCCACGATCTCATGTCCTGGGACCATTGGGAAAAGCGCTGGGCCCCATTCTTCGCGAACTTGATGAATATCAGAGTGACAAATTCCCGCGTATTCAATAGCAAAGCCGACATCGTGGGAGCCCAGTTCACGTCTTTCGAATTCGAAGGGAACTAAGTTACTTTTCGCAGACAACGCCGCGTAACCACGAGTCTTCATTAGGGGATTCTCCTTAAAGTAGTTCGCATGGGGTGAGCCTAAGGGCAATCTAGTTAAAGGGTAACGGGTCAATCGATTGGTGCGCAGCGCCAGAATTTCGTGCAGTTACTTTGCGCATATGGTGTCGCCGGCAGAGCACCTCGTACGCAACTTCATTTGCTCCGTTGGTGTCTCCAACCACAACCTGCTCACCTTCGGTGACCATAACGCCACCAATAGTTCGAGCATTGTGTGTAGCCCGTTCACCACACCAGCAAAGAGCTTCAACTTGCAGGGTATGTACCCGATCGGCAAGTTCAACGAGACGCGCGGATCCTGGAAATAGCTTGGTGCGAAAATCGGTAAGAATGCCGAAGGCATAAACCTCAATGCCGAGTCCATCAGCAATACGTGCTAATTGTTCAATCTGAGAGGGTGCATAGAACTGGGCCTCATCACAGATGACATAGTCAATGCGACGCCCTGCCGAGAGTTGGTCAACCACGAACTTATGAAGATCCATCTCTTCAGAGACTTCTAAGGCTTCAGAAGTTAATCCAAGGCGCGATGAAATTTTTCCTGATCCAGCTCTGTCACGATTTGTGAAAAGTAAACCAGCTCTACCACGCGATTCATGATTGTGCGCGGTCTGTAAGGCAAGAGTGGATTTACCGCTATCCATAGTGCCGCAGTAGTAAATGAGTTCAGCCATGGTTACGCCCTCAAGAGAGAAATTACATCAACGTCAGGGTGCGTCTCGGAGATAAGTTTTCGGCCTTGCAGAAATTCAATTTCTAAAAGGAAAAGATGCGCCGCAACCTTTGCTCCAGTGATGTCAACCAAGTCATGACAGGCAAGCGCTGTGCCACCAGTTGCAAGCACATCATCGACGATAATCACATTGTCATCAGATGTTAAGAGATCTTTATGAAGTTCGAGGGCATCAAATCCATACTCGAGCGCATACTCTTTGCGGTAAACATCGCGGGGCAACTTTCCAGGCTTTCGAACTGTTACGAACCCAATTTCCAGCGCTTTGGCAATAGCGCCGCCAAGAATGAAGCCGCGGCTTTCGATACCCACAATGGCATCAATCCTTTGATCAAGCGCCCTGATCGATCTAGCAAATTCATCGATGACTACGCCAAAACCTGGTCCGTCGGCTAGCAATGGGGTTATGTCCTTGAAGAGAATTCCTGGTTTGGGGTAGTCAGGCACATCGGCGATCAGGGATAAAGCACGACCTAGGGGGGTCATCTCATTTGCTGTAGCGCTCACGGCGGGAGCGTATCTATAAAACCGTGTCCGAGAGGGGACTTGAACCCCTAATCCCTTTCGAGAACTAACACCTCAAGCTAGCGCGTCTGCCAATTCCGCCACCCGGACAATGAGAGGGCATGTAGTCACTCTTTGCCAAGAATTGATACAGATTCCAAGCGTAAATTTCGGTGAGGGAAAAGGCGACGAGAAGGCAGTTGCCGAATACGTAGCCGCAAAACTCTCTGAGGTTGGAATCCAATCGAAGATATATGAGAGTGCGCCTAATCGATGCTCAGTTGTTGCGCGAATAGAGGGAACAGATGCAACTCGCGCTGGATTGGTTGTCAATGGTCATCTAGATGTTGTTCCAGCAAATGCCGCTGATTGGTCTGTAGATCCCTTCTCAGGAGTGATTAAGGATGGTTGTATCTGGGGAAGAGGCGCTGTTGATATGAAAAATATGGATGCCATGATGCTTGCGGTATTCAGATTATGGGCTCGATATGGCTATCGCCCCAATAGAACTATTGTCATCGTTTTCTTCGCCGATGAAGAGGCTGGTGGTATTTATGGTTCTCGATGGATGGCCGATAAACATCCCGAAATTTTCGCTGGTTGCTCAGAAACTATTTCTGAAGTTGGTGGCTTCTCTCTTACTCTCACATCGGGTAAACGCGTTTATGTAATTGAAACATCCCAAAAGGGAATCGAATGGATGAAACTCACTGCTACCGGAGTAGCCAGTCATGGTTCTGTCATTAACAATCAAAACGCAGTTACGAGGCTTGCTGATGCGGTTTCAAAAATCGGGAATTTTCAATGGCCACAGAGAATCACAAAAACGAACGAGGTATTCTTTAAGAAAATTGCAGAGCTCTCTGGAAAATCTTACGATCCGAATAATCTAGAGCCTTTGCTCAATGAAGTTGGTTCGATGTCGAAGATGATTGGTGCGACTCTCAATAACACAGCTAATCCTTCAATGCTTGAGGCGGGCTACAAAGCTAATGTCATCCCTCAATCTGCAAGCGCGGTAGTGGATGGTCGAACCTTGCCTGGTTATGAAGCCGAGTTGCTCGACACTGTTCGCAAACTAGTTGGAGAGAATGTAACTGTAGAAAGTTTGGTCTCAGATATTCCACTAGAGGTGGAATTTGGAGGAGCTTTGGTCGATGCCATGATTGCAGCAATCAAATCTGAGGACCCTGAAGGCATTCCAATTCCCTACCTCCTGAGTGGTGGCACTGATAACAAAGCTTTAGCCAAATTGGGCATTCTGGGATATGGATTCAGCCCGCTGAAACTTCCCTCAGATCTCGATTTCGTCGGGTTATTCCACGGTATTGATGAACGAGTTCCGATCGATTCACTTCAATTTGGAGCTCGAACTCTCCACCATTTCTTGGTAAACGCTTAACTCAGAAATAGGTTTCTGCAGAAACCTCATCGAGGGCTTCACGAACTGGCATGGGAAGGTTTACGTTCTCAGAACTTAGCGCGCCACGTAGTTGAGCTCCGGTGCGTGCTCCGATTACGGCTGATGTGACTCCTGGACAATCCCGTACCCAAGCAAGTGCAATTTCCAATGGAGAATAACCAAGGCCATCAGCGGCAACCATAACCGCTTCAACAATTCGGGAACTTCGTTCATCAAGATATGGCGCAATGAATGATGAAAAGTGAGGACTTGCGCCGCGAGAATCCGAAGGCAATCCGCTGCGATATTTACCGGTGAGAACACCACGGCCTAACGGCGACCAAGCTAGAAATCCGATATCCAATTCGAGAGATGCTGGAAGAACTTCTCGCTCGACGCGTCGATTGAGCAAGGAGTACTCATTCTGCGTACTCAATACAGGAGCTTTCCCGAAAAGTGGATTTTGTAGCGTTGCGCTACGAGCGAGTTGCCAGCCTGAGAAATTAGAAACTCCAACATGGCGAGCCTTTCCAGATGAGAGCGCGTAGTCCATGGCGCTGAGCGTCTCTTCCAAAGGCGTAGTCTCGTCCCAGGTGTGAACTTGCCAGAGATCAACATAATCAACCTTGAGGCGCGTGAGAGACTTTTCAAGATCGTTTATGAGGGAGGTCCGAGAGTTGTCGACCTTGCGCTCGCCACTTTTGAAACTTATTCCAGCCTTAGTCGCTAGCACTATCTCGTCTCGATTGCCCAGAACTCCTAACAAACCGCCGAGAACTCGTTCTGCATCACCATCGCCGTAGACAGCGGCTGTGTCGATGAAATTCCCACCGGCATCCAGATAGAAACGAAACTGCTCTGCGGCTTCGTGTTCATCTGTGTCTCGTCCCCATGTCATTGTTCCCAACGCCAATCGACTTACGCGTACACCACTTCGACCAAGTTGACGTTGTTCCATGCAAAAACCCTAGCAAAATAGGAGGAGAAACTCGGGAAGGAGAGAGTTTTGCGCAAAATGGCTAACCTACGAACATGACAACGTTCATCTTTTTGCGTCATGCCGAATCGACAGCCAATGTCGAAGGTATCCTCGCTGGACGATTGCCAGGAACATTTCTCTCGAAAAAGGGGGAGAGGCAAGCGCGCGCGCTTACTTTGATTATCCGGAAATTCGCAATCGATCGTATTTTGTCGAGCCCACTCGAGCGATGT
>JBEATV010000089.1:0-2836 GCA_041161815.1 Actinomycetota bacterium
AACAGTTGCACAAGTGATTCCACAACTGCGCAACCATCAAGCCCTTAAAGATGCCAAGAAGTACTTACATGAATTGGCTGAAGAATCGAAAGAACTACTTAAATATTTACCGGCAGGCCCTGCACGTCACGCGCTAGAAAATCTATGTCAGGCCATTGTTGAGCGTACGGCTTGATCGGTACAGATCCCGACTCAAGACCGCTAGTGCAATCCAGATAAATACAAAACCCGCCACCTTGGTAGGAGAGATATCTTCATTATTGATGAAGATTCCGATAAAGAACATGATGGTCGGAGTTATGTATTGCAATAGACCTACCGTGCTTAGAGGCAATCGAGTAGTAGAGCCATTAAATAACAATAACGGAATAACTGTTGCGGCTCCTGCGCCAAAGAGAAGTAACGACATCACAAAGCCATCACCAAATTCTGCAGTTCCGTTGCTTTCAATGATGAAGAGATAAACCAAGTTTGGTAAGAAGGCAAAGAGAGTCTCAACCGATAGCGTTTCTAGAGCCCCAAGATTGAGGGATTTCTTAATCAAGCTATAGCTGCCCCACGAGATCGATAAAACCAGCGCAATCCAAGGCAGAGCACCGTATCCCACGGTCAAGATCATCACGCCAACAGAGGCCAATCCAACGGCGGTCCATATTAATCAACGGCGTTATGTAATAACCAAGCGCTGCTTCAACAACCCGATTGACAGTAACTGACCAGATGTAAACGGCCCAGTTGATGCTTAAGAGTCCAGATGCTAAAAACAACAGAGAGAGCGTTCGAGATGATCGCACCATGATGAATGCGCTCTTGATTTGTTTGCGAAGCGCAAGCAACAACGCGCATAGAAGCAGAGACCAGATTCCACGGTGCGCCAAGATTTCATAAGCGCCAGCTTCTTCCACTAACTGCCAATAAAGTGGGAGTAACCCCCAAATGAGGTATGCAGAGATTCCAAAGAGCAGACCCTTATTGAATTTGGTCATCGATAATTCGTGAACTGGACTGCGAAATCCAACTTCGCTTCTTTGATGAGCGCAATCGCCTCTTGCAGGTCATCACGGCTCTTACTTGAAACTCGTAATTCATCGCCTTGAATCTGGGCGCGTACCGACTTAGGACCTTCATCCTTTAACAGTTTGGTGATTTTCTTAGCATTCTCTTGAGAGATGCCTTCCTTAACGGTGCAGAAAATCCGATAGACCTTCCCGCTCTGGGCAGGATCTGCGATATCAAGATGCTTCAAAGAGACTCCACGCTTAATCATCTTCTCTTTGAAGACATCAAGGGCTGCTTTCACGCGCTCTTCAGTCTCGGCCTCAACAAGGATCTTCTCACCGGACATCTCGATTTTCACGCCGGTGTTCTTAAAATCGAAGCGGGTCGCAACCTCACGGGAAGCCTGATTGAGAGCGTTATCTAGCTCCATACGATCGACTTTTGAGACGACATCGAAACTGCTATCTGCCATAGCCCTACCGTATCGTGAGCCTAAATTGAGCGAGAAATCCTTGGTTAGCGCCTCGTATGAGACCTATTAGAATTGGGGCCTTCTCGCAAGATCTCTTTCCAGAGAACAATTCAAGGAGTATTGATGAATAACGACATGTTCCAGCAGATGAAATCCGGCAAGGGCTTTATTGCAGCTCTCGACCAGAGTGGTGGCAGCACACCAAAGGCGCTCTCACTTTATGGCCTCACTGAATCTGCTTACTCCAATGAAGCTGAAATGTTTGATCGCATGCATGAGATGCGCTCACGCCTTATCAAGTCTCCAGTATTTAACGGAGAGCGCGTTATCGGCGCAATCCTTTTCGAAATGACCATGGAGCGCACCATCGATGGTTTGGGCTCGGCTGAATATCTCTGGACCAAGAAGAAAGTCGTTCCATTCCTCAAGGTAGACAACGGACTTGCTGATGAAGCAAACGATGTCCAACTCATGAAGCCAATCCCTGAACTAGCTGCACGTATTGCTGCTGCAAATAAGCACGGTGTATTCGGAACCAAGATGCGCTCTGTCATCAACATGGCGAACCCAGCTGGTATCGAAGCAGTTGTGAAGCAACAGTTTGAAGTTGGTAAAGAAATTATTGCCGGCGGACTTGTTCCAATCATCGAACCAGAAGTAAGCATCAAGAGCCCTCAGAAAGCAGAAGCAGAAGAGATCTTGAAGAAGCTACTTCTTCAATACGCAGATAGCCTCAACGCAGATCAGAACATCATGCTCAAGCTCTCGATTCCTACCAAGGCAAACCTTTATAAGGAACTGGTTGATCACCCACGTGTAGTGCGCGTTGTTGCACTATCCGGTGGATATTCACGCGAAGATGCCAACAAGTTGTTAGCGCAAAATGCAGGCGTTATTGCTTCATTCTCACGCGCTCTTGCAGAAGGTCTAACTGCTCAACAGAGCGAAGCAGAATTCGATGCTGCGCTTGATTCAACCATTCAGAGCATCTACGAAGCATCAATTAAGTAAGTGGTTCAAGGTAATTTGTAGCAATTTGTGACTGCAAGGGTGAGTTGTTACCCTTGCACCTCACGTACTAGCGGTGGGTTGCCCGAGCGGCCAATGGGAGCGGACTGTAAATCCGCCGGCTCTGCCTTCAGTGGTTCAAATCCACTACCCACCACAAGTACGTATTTTAATTAGTTAAGAGCCCAACGGACGGTGATTGAAACCGTTACCTCTTCTTCACCTAACTCAATCTCAGGTGCAGCGCCATCTTGCGCTTTAGCTGAGCCAAGCATTGGGAAAGAGTATGAAGGCGCAGAGTTTTCTTGGAGGTAAACGACTTTGCCTAGCGAAGTACCAAGAAGCTTGGCATAGGAG
>JBEATV010000022.1:0-21195 GCA_041161815.1 Actinomycetota bacterium
GCAATTTCGCGAAGAGCTTGCTGGAGTTCCCAAGAGCCGTAAATACCTTGTCGCCCTCGATGAGAATCAGATTATTGGATATGGCGGAATCGCGGTTGCTGGCGATGTTGCAGATATCCATACCCTGACTGTTGCGCCATCACATCGTCGCCAAGGAATCGCAGCCACGATGTTGCACCAACTTGAAACCTGGTCGATCTCTCAAGGAGTCACTTCATTGATGCTCGAGATGCGCGAAGGAAATACAGAGGCCCAGCCGCTCTATGAAAAGCATGGCTACTCAGTGATTTCTCGCCGCGATAACTATTACGCGCCCTCTATTCACGCCTTAATCATGCGCAAAGAGGTGGCCAATGACTGAACCTTTAGTTCTGGGCATTGAGACATCCTGTGATGAAACCGCAGTCGGAATCGTTCGTGGACGGACACTTCTTGCCAACGTCATCGCATCAAGCGTTGAGGAGCACGCTCGCTTTGGCGGAGTTGTCCCAGAAGTTGCTTCCCGCGCGCATTTAGAAGCGATGCAATCAATCATTACTCAAGGTGACAGCCGGGCCTGGTTTAGTCGGCGCACTTCTTGTCGGAGTCTCTGCGGCAAATGGACTTGCTCTGGCTTTGGATAAACCTCTGTATGGCGTGAACCATTTGGCATCACATGTTGCCGTTGATTTGTTGACGCATGTCGCAACACCTCGTCCTACTATTGCTTTACTTGTCAGCGGCGGTCATTCGTCAATCTTGCAAGTCAATGACATCACAAGTGATATCACTTCACTCGGACAGACAATCGATGATGCAGCAGGAGAAGCATTCGACAAGATTGCGCGCTTATTGAAACTTGGATTTCCGGGTGGACCACTGATTGATCGATCAGCTCGCGAAGGAAATAGAGATGCCATTAATTTCCCACGCGGTTTAACACAGAGCAAGGATCTTGTGGAACATGAATTTGATTTTTCATTCTCAGGGCTCAAGACTGCAGTCTCACGTTATTTACAAGCCACTCCAGATTTTGTACGCGCCGATGTCGCAGCTTCATTTCAAGAAGCAGTCGTTGATGTTCTTCTTCAAAAATCAATCAAATTCTTCTTCAAAAATCAATCAAAGCTTGTAAAGAAACAGGAATCGATTCTTTAGTAATCGCCGGGGGAGTAGCTGCTAACTCTCGATTGCGCGACGTTGCACTCGAACGATGCGCTGCAGCCCAGATCGAACTTCGAACCCCGCCGCCTGCGCTCTGTACCGACAACGGTGCGATGGTCGCCGCCCTAGGTTCACTGGCCATCTCCTCAGGACGCCCTGCCTCAGCCCTCGGCATCGAAGCCGCCTCCTCGATCAGCCCCTCTATTCCAATCTGGGCGTAACGGCCCCATCTGGGTCCAGATATCTCCCGCCAGCCTGCGGATTTGAGAACGGGAATACTCGCCCCTAGGCTAGGCGTTAGCACTCCCTGCACGAGAGTGATAATGAGCGAGAGTGATAATCCGCTCAGACCGTAGGTCAATTACGAAATAGACGAAGAAGGAGCTACAACGATGGCCATTGCCATTAAGCCACTTGAAGATCGCATCGTTATCAAGATCAACGAAGCAGAAGAGAAGACCGCATCAGGTCTTGTCATCCCAGATACCGCTAAAGAGAAGCCACAAGAAGGCACCGTTGTTGCCGTAGGTCCAGGACGCTTCGATGATGGAGTTCGCGTTCCAATGGATATCAAAGTTGGCGATGTCGTGCTTTATAGCAAGTACGGCGGAACTGAAATCAAGCATGGCGGCGAGGAATATCTAGTTCTCTCTGCTCGCGACATTCTTGCAGTCATCGAGAAGTAAGAAGAGACGATAACCAACAATGGGTAAATCACTTCAATTCGACGAGAACGCTCGTCGCGGTATGGAGCGTGGAGTCAACATCCTCGCAGATACCGTCAAAGTAACTCTCGGCCCTAAGGGTCGTAACGTTGTTATTGGAAAATCTTTTGGCGCACCCCTCATCACTAATGATGGTGTGACAATCGCCAAGGAAATCGAACTCTCTGATCCAGCAGAAAACATGGGCGCCCAACTCGTCAAGCAAGTTGCGGAAAAGACCAATGATGTCGCTGGTGATGGAACAACCACCGCTACTGTCCTTGCTCAAGCAATGGTGAAGGAAGGTTTACGTAACCTCGCAGCCGGTGCCCAACCAATGGGAATCAAGTCTGGAATCGAAGCTGCTGTTGAAGCAGTCGTCGAAAAACTCCGCGCTAATTCCACCAAGATTTCAGATAAGGCTCAGATTGCTGATGTCGCCACAATCTCTGCGCAAGATCGCGGAATTGGTGATCTCATTGCTGAAGCGATGGATAAGGTCGGCAAAGATGGCGTCATCACCGTTGAGGAATCATCGACTACTGGACTCGAACTCGAATTCACTGAAGGTATGCAGTTCGATAAGGGCTATATCTCGCCTTATTTCGTGACTGACCAGGATCGTATGGAATCAATCCTCGAAGATGCTTTCGTATTGATCTCAGCCGGCAAAGTCTCAGCGCTCGGTGATTTATTGCCGATTCTCGAGCAGGTTGCGAAGGCTGGAAAGCCACTATTGATCATCGCTGAAGATGTCGAAGGCGAAGCGCTCTCGACTCTCGTCGTTAACCGTATGCGCGGAGTATTTACCTCTGCTGCCGTCAAGGCTCCTGGTTTTGGAGATCGTCGCAAAGCGATGCTCCAAGACATTGCGATTCTTACTGGTGGCCAAGTTATCTCCAGCGAAGTTGGTCTCAAACTTGATCAGGTCACTCTCGATATGTTGGGCCGCGCTCGTCGTATCGTGATCACAAAAGATCACACCACAATCGTTGATGGTTCTGGCGATAAGAAATCTGTCGAAGGTCGTATCGGCGAACTTCGCCGCGAGATCGAAGCAGTTGATTCCGATTGGGATCGCGAGAAACTTCAAGAGCGTCTTGCAAAACTCTCTGGTGGCGTTTGTGTCATCAAAGTCGGCGCTCATACAGAAGTAGAGTTGAAAGAGAAGAAGCATCGCCTCGAAGATGCAATCTCCGCAACTCGTGCAGCCGTCGAAGAAGGAATCGTTGTAGGTGGCGGTGCTGCTCTTGTTCATGCGGCCACAGTCCTTGATGGAGATCTCGGCTATGAAGGCGATGCCGCAGTCGGAGTTCGACTTGTTGCAAAAGCTTGCCAAGAGCCACTTCGTTGGATCGCAGAAAATGCCGGAGAAGAGGGTTATGTCGTCGTCTCAAAGGTACGCACCTTGAAGCCAAATGAGGGCTTTAATGCTGCCACCGATGAATACGGCGATCTGGTCAAAGCCGGCGTTATCGATCCAGTAAAGGTGACTCGCTCTGCACTTGCTAATGCAGCCTCAATCGCCGCGATGTTCATTACAACTGAAGCGTTGGTATTTGAGACTCCAGAAGCGAAGAAGGATGAAGCTGGCGGACATGGACATAGCCATGGCCCCGGAGGGCACTCTCACTAATCAATCGCCGATTATTCGGTGATGAAAATTAAGTAGTTCGAGAAAGGGCTCCGGCAGATTGCCAGGGCCCTTTCTTACTAGACTCCCAGCATGAACTCTGAAACCGTTAATGTCTCTGGAACAGTCTGGGCAGTCACTCTTAGCATCGTCTTTCTCGTCACCATTGCCGATCTGATCTGGGCCTGGTTCCGGCGCAACACCGTTACGACCACGCGCGAGGCAGCAACCTGGACCGCGATCTATGTCTCGGCGGCGATTATCTTCGGTATTTCGATGCGCAGCTGGGATGGGCCGACGGCCTCTGCTGAGTTCTTCGCAGGTTGGATCACGGAATACTCTCTTTCGATCGACAACCTCTTCGTATTCTTAATCATTCTTACTCGCCTCCGCATCGAACGCGAAAAAGAGCAGCTGGTACTGCTTTTGGGCATCATCATGGCCCTGGTGATGCGTGGAATCTTTATCATTGTCGGCGCTGCCGTCGTCGAGAGATTCGTAGCCATCTTCTTCTTCTTTGGTGCGATTCTTCTCTGGACTGCCTACAAACTCATCACCGAAGATGCAGAAGAAGATGAATGGCAAGAAAATCGCATCATCACAGCGCTTCGCAAACGCGGATACTCCACATTCACAATTGCGCTTGTTGCGTTGGGAACCACTGATTTGCTCTTTGCACTCGATTCGATTCCAGCAATCTTTGGATTGACGCGTGATCCATATATTGTCTTTATGGCAAATGCATTTGCCTTGATGGGACTTCGCCAACTCTATTTCTTGGTCGGAATTCTCTTGAGAAGATTGGTCTATCTCTCGAAAGGACTCTCAATTGTCCTGGGATTTATCGGCATCAAATTAATTATCGAAGCCCTGCACGGAATTGGAATTCATGAAATTGCAGGATTTGAGATTCCACATGTTTCCTTGGCTGTATCGCTCGGCGTCATCATTTCCGCTCTCTCTGTGACGACTGTTATTAGTCTTCGCAAGAACCCCGGCCACGAACCAGATCCGCTACATCAAGCAAAGGATTAAAAAAAGCCCCCGTTCATCGCGATCGGGGGCTTTTTCATCACTAGAAGGAAGTACTAGTCGGTTTATCTAGTCAATGTAGAAGGAAATGAATTACGCAGTAAAGAACCTCTGTTGACGCTGAGCCTTACTGATGATGTCCAAACGCTCTTCTTCTGTTAAGCCGCCCCAGATGCCGTATGGCTCTTGAGCAGCGAGAGCGTGCGCTCTACATGCAGCAATAACCGGGCAGGAAGCGCAGACTGCTTTCGCAGCGTTCTCACGAGCCTTGCGGCGGGGGCCGCGCTCGCCATCTGGATGAAAGAACATCTCAGTTGGAAGGGATCGGCAAGCACCCTCATACTGCCATTCCCAATTTGAGGCTACCGGCTTCGGTAAGCGAGAAGTTTCGGACATGGGTGAACCATACAATCGCGCCATAGGTTGTTCAAGTACCTTGACCGTCTATACCCATTTCGAGTCGCGGACCTCACATCCTGCCCCCACTATTGGGCCGTGGCTGAGAATTTCACCCAGGGCGAGACCGAAGCTCTGACCGTTGCGGCAGTAGCGCGACGCTTAGGAGTCGCCCCCGCCACCTTACGAACCTGGGATCGTCGCTATGGCTTAGGTCCTTCCGAACATAGCACCGGAGAACATCGTCGCTACAACGGAAACGATCTGGCTCGACTGACCTTAATGCGCAAACTTGTCATCGCAGGAGTCTCGCCGGCAGAAGCTGCCCAACGCGCGCTCAGTTTTGATGGCGACTCTTCTGCAGAATTGATTTCACAATCACTCTCTCAGGATGTAGCGGTCCGCGAAGAGTTAGTCGAAACTCTTATTCGAGCAGCGCGCGCATATGACCGTAATTTCATCGAAGAGTTATTGCGCACAGAACTTTCTGCGCGCGGAATCACCAATACATGGAATGAAGTCATCGTTCCGCTTTTAATTCTCATCGGTGATGATTGGGCTGAGTCCGGAACTGGCATCGAAATCGAACATCTTGTCAGCGAAATCATCAAACGACTTTTACAGGAAGCAAATACTTCAATCGAGAACCCAATCAATGCCCGCCCTGTCTTGCTCGCATGTATTGGCGAAGAGATGCACTCGTTAGCGCTATATGCACTGGGGGCGGCGTTATCTGAGCGAAAGATCGCAACACAATTTCTTGGTGCTCGCACTCCGATCGAAGCCGTAAGTGCGGTCGTCAAGAGATCTGCTCCGCCTGCGATATTTCTCTGGGCTCAACTTGCGCGCAACGGAAATGCAGAAGTCTTGGGAGAGCTGCCAAGTATTAGACCTGCTCCTCGAATCGTTCTTGGTGGTCCGGGCTGGAAGCACTCCGACCATAAATCTGCGGTTCATGTCCTTGATCTCCTTGAGGCCTGCGAAGAAATCACGCGGGCAGTTGGAGCCTAAACACCCCAAGCGTTAGGGTGGCGCGGTGAGCGAGAACGTCAACGAAAAGGTCGCCATGTTGGGCCTCACCTATGACGATGTCCTCTTGTTACCAGACGCTTCCGAAGTAGTTCCATCCGAAGTCGATACCCGCACCCAACTCACCCGGGGAATTAATCTTGAAATACCTTTGATTTCCTCTGCGATGGATACTGTCACAGAATCAGCGATGGCGATCGCGATGGCAAAAGCTGGCGGAATCGGCATCATTCATAGAAATCTTGCAGTTGATGAACAAGTCACGCATGTAAAGCTGGTCAAAGGCGCAGGGCTTCTCGTTGGCGCCGCAGTCGGAGTCGGTGATGATGGATTCGAACGAGCAGAAGCATTGATCGCATCCGGCGTTGATGTAATTGTGGTGGATACTGCTCATGGACATCATCGCGCAGTTCTCGAAGCAATCGCGCGCATCAAAAAACATTTTCCAAAGCAAGAAATTATTGGCGGAAATGTCGCAACCCGAGCAGGAGCTCAAGCTCTCATTAATGCCGGAGCAGATGCAGTGAAGGTCGGAGTAGGACCAGGTTCGATCTGCACAACCCGTGTTGTGGCCGGAGTCGGAGTTCCACAGATCACTGCAATCATGGAGGCAGCGAAAGCTTGCAAGAAAGCTGATATCCCATTGATTGCTGATGGTGGATTGCAATATTCCGGAGATATCGCCAAAGCAATCGTCTCAGGAGCCGATACAGTGATGCTTGGTTCGCTCCTTGCAGGTTGTGACGAATCACCTGGCGAATTAGTAGAGACAGGTGGAAAGAAATTTAAGGTGTATCGCGGCATGGGATCACTCGGCGCAATGCAAACTCGTGGCACCAAGAAATCTTTCTCTAAAGATCGTTACATGCAAGATGATGTTTTGGCCGAAGATAAATTGGTTCCCGAAGGTATCGAAGGCAAAGTTGCGTATCGCGGCCCTGTTTCCGAGGTTGTTCACCAACTCGTAGGCGGATTGCGCTCCGGTATGGGCTATGCGGGGGCAGAAGATATTGCTGCGCTCCAGAAGCGTGGTCGCCTCATCCAGATCACCGCGGCAGGGCTACAAGAGAGCCACCCCCATGATGTTCTCGACGTCGCAGATGCCCCCAATTACAGCTCCACAAAGAAAGGTAGAGCGCGCTAATGGTCGATATTGAAATTTCGCCCGGTAAGAGAGCCCGTACTGCATATTCTTTCGATGACATCTCGATCGTTCCCTCTCGCCGTACGCGCGAGCCAAATGAAGTTTCTACCGCCTGGCAGATCGATGCTTACAAGTTTGAGCTTCCATTGCTTGCTGCGCCCATGGACTCGGTTGTCTCTCCTGAAACTGCAATCGCAATTGGAAAGTTAGGTGGACTTGGAGTTCTCAATCTAGAAGGACTCTGGACGCGATATGACAATCCCAAGATTCAATTAGGTGAGATCTCATCAATCCCAGCTGATCAAGCAACCCGACGTATGCAGGAACTTTATAAAGCACCGATTCGCCCTGAACTCATTAAAGAACGTCTCGCAGAAATTCGAGCGGCGGGTGTAACAGTCGCTGGCGCGCTCTCACCCCAACGCACCGCAGAATTTCATAAAGCAGTCATCGATGCTGGCGTTGATATCTTCGTTATTCGTGGGACCACAGTTAGCGCAGAACATGTCTCTAAAGCGCACGAACCTCTCAACCTGAAGAAGTTCATCTACGAATTAGATGTACCAGTCATTGTTGGCGGCTCCGCAACCTCGCAAAGCGCATTACATTTGATGCGCGCTGGCGCTGCGGGCGTCTTGGTTGGTTTCGGTGGAGGAGCTGCGCACACAACTCGCCAAGTACTCGGAGTTTCAGTACCGATGGCCACTGCTGTTGCTGATGTTGCATCGGCTCGCCGCGAATATCTCGATGAATCTGGTGGTCGCTATGTCCACGTCATTGCAGATGGTTCCGTTGGAAAGTCTGGTGACATTGCAAAAGCGATTGCATGCGGCGCAGATGCAGTCATGTTGGGATCACCTCTTGCACGCGCTGATCAAGCCCCTGGGCGCGGTTGGCATTGGGGTTCTGAGGCGCATCATCCGGAAGTTCCGCGCGGTGCACGCGTTCATGTTGGTACGACTGGTTCGCTGCAAGAAATTCTTCTCGGGCCGTCACATTCTTCTGACGGAACAATGAATCTCTTTGGTGCGCTGCGACGTGCAATGGCAACCTGTGGTTACTCAGATCTCAAGGAATTCCAACGCGTCGAAGTCGTCCTCAACCGAGGTTAAATGAGAAATAACAGCAACCACGTACTCGTCATCGATTTTGGTGCGCAGTACGCACAACTCATTGCGCGCCGTGTGCGACAAGCAAATGTCTATAGCGAGATCGTGCCTTCGAGCATGCCGGTTAACGAAATCTTGGCGCGAAACCCACGAGCCATCATTCTTTCGGGTGGTCCATCATCGGTATACATCGAAGGTGCGCCACGGATTGATGCCGAACTTTTCGCACACGATATCCCGATCTTTGGAATTTGCTATGGATTTCAAGCGATGGCACAAGCGTTGGGTGGGGAAGTAGGTAAGACCGGCGTCTCAGAGTTCGGCCGCACTAACTTCAACGCGGATCCTTCATCACGACTGTTCAATAGCTTGGAATCAAACTTCGATGTATGGATGAGCCATGGCGATAGCGTTGTTAAAGCGCCACAAGGTTTTCACACGATAGGTAACACAACTCATACTGCAGTTGCAGCCTTTGAAAATGAATCTGGTCTATTGGCTGGTGTGCAATTTCATCCAGAGGTACTTCACACCGATCATGGCCAAGAAATTCTCCGTCGTTGGTTAATTGATGTGGTGAAGTGCAAACCAACGTGGACTTCAGAGAACATTGTTGAAAATGAGATCATCAACATCAAGTCACTAGTTGCTGATAAGTCAGTCATTTGTGGGCTCTCAGGCGGAGTTGATTCAGCGGTTGCAGCAGCGCTAGTCCAAAAAGCTGTGGGCCCCCAACTCACCTGCGTGTTTGTTGATCATGGCCTCTTACGTGAAGGTGAAGCGCAACAAGTAGAACGTGATTTCGTAGCTGCTACCGGCGTTCAACTCATGGTCGTTGATGCTAAACAACGTTTCTTAGATGCCCTTAAGGGAGTTATTGATCCAGAAGAGAAACGTAAAATCATTGGCCGCGAGTTCATCAGAGTTTTCGAAAGTGCCGCGGCACAAATTTCCCAGAATAAGAAAGTCGAATACTTGGTCCAAGGAACGCTATATCCCGATGTTGTGGAATCAGGCGGCGGTACAGGAACTGCAAATATCAAGTCGCATCACAATGTGGGTGGCCTCCCAGAAGATCTTGAGTTCTCACTTGTCGAACCTCTTCGTACATTATTCAAAGATGAAGTTCGTGAAGTTGGACTAGTGCTGGGGCTTCCTGAAGCGATTGTGTGGCGCCAACCATTCCCAGGTCCCGGGTTAGCAATTCGAATCGTCGGTGAGGTTACTGAAGAAAGACTTAGAGTTCTTCGCCGAGCCGACTTTATTGCGCGCGAAGAATTACACTTAGCGGGCTTGGATCGAGAGATCTGGCAATGCCCAGTCGTTCTACTTGCTGATGTAAGAAGCGTTGGAGTTCAAGGAGATGGCCGAACATATGGTCACCCAATTGTTCTTCGACCTGTCACAAGTGAAGATGCGATGACTGCAGATTGGTCGCGAGTTCCTTATGAGGTACTTGCAAAAATCTCCAATCGCATTACGAATGAGGTGCGTGAAGTAAATCGAGTCGTTCTGGATGTGACCTCTAAGCCACCCGGAACTATCGAATGGGAATAAAGATTTCTTAATGGAGAGGGAAGATTGAAAATGAAGCGCCTGGCACTACTTGTTGTGGCTGCGCTCTTTACTTCACTCTTCCTTACACCGACTACTGCAACAGCTGAAACTAAGAAGAGTAAAGTCTCAACAACCTCCACAAAAAAAGAGAAAGTTGACAAGATTCGTTGTAAGGCAACGAAGTCGGCCGCTCAGAATCCACTTCGCATTTCACCGCCAAACTCCATTCTCAAACGTGGTCCTCGTACCATCACTCTCCAGACAAATTGTGGCGATATCGTCATTCAGACATTCTTTAGGCAGGCGCCAGTCACCATCACAGTGCTTTCAACTCTTATTAATGGTGGTTTTTACAATAGAACTCTCTGCCATCGCCTTACGACGGAAGGTATTTTTGTTCTACAGTGCGGTGATCCCACAGCAAAAGGCACCGGTGGACCTGACTTTAGATATGGCGATGAAAATCTTCCGTTAGCAGGCGATGACAATTATCCAGAGGGCATTGTTGCGATGGCTAACTCAGGTCAGAAAAACACCAACGGCAGCCAATTCTTCTTGGTCTACAAAGACACAACCCTGGGACCCAATTACACAATCTGGGGTCGCATCATCTCAGGGCTCGAAATCGTCAAATACATCGCTGAAGGTGGCGAAAAAGATGGCGATGCAGACGGTGTTCCCATTCGCACTATTGCAATTGAGAAAGCTTTCACTAACTAGTCGGTACTGATTACCTTAAAAATCTCTGCAATGCGACCCTGGGCAAGACCTTGGGCTTCTGCATTCTTCTCGCCCCAGCTACGGACCATATTTTCTAACTCTTTATTATGTGCAGTCTGACTAACGTGCGCATGAAGAGCATCCATCTTCCTAGAAAAAGTCTCGGTGATATCAACGAAGTGATTTGGGGTGGGAGATCCGGTGATCCAGACTTCACGCACCCGCCATGGCTCAAGACCAGCTTCCTTTAAGTCAGTGAAAGCAAATGGATTTCTTGCATCTGGATATACAGCTTGAATCGCAGTCTCGCCAGCAGCGAGATGATCTGGATGGCTGGAATAGATACGTTCCCAATTTCTTTCAGGGGATTGGACAACCATGCGATCCGGCTTTGCAATACGGATTGCTCTCACAATCTCTTTTCTTAATTCAATGGATGGCATCAACCATCCATCGCGATAATTCAAATACGTGATCTCTGAAACGCCAAGCGCAGCGCCAGCATCACGTTGTTCTTTCTGGCGGACCTTCGCCATTTCTTCCAGCGGGATACCCGATTCTTCGCCGCCTTGATCTCCGTTAGTGATGATGCAATATGAGACTTCGATTCCACGAGCAGTCCACTGCGCGATAGTTCCACCAGCTCCAAAATCGCAATCATCAGGGTGGGCCATTACTACAAGAACGCGCTTGATTTCTTCATCGGCAAGTGGAGTCACCTGCCTATCCTAGACTTGCCGGCATGTCGACGCGGTTGCTTGAAGGTTTGAATCCTCAACAGCAATCTGCGGTCTCCCATTTTGGTGGCCCATTACTTGTAGTTGCTGGCGCAGGTTCAGGAAAGACGCGAGTCCTCACGCGGCGTATTGCCTACTTGATGGCCGAACAAGGCGTCCAACCTTTTGAGATCCTCGCCATCACATTCACCAATAAAGCTGCTGGCGAAATGAAAGAACGCGTTGCGGCGTTGGTGGGCAATCGAGCTAAATTGATGTGGGTCTCTACATTTCACTCTGCATGTGTGCGAATACTGCGCCAAGAAGCTGTGCGATTGGGATATTCCACGACATTCTCTATCTACGACTCAGCCGACAGTCTGAGACTCGTCACTCTTGTGATGCGCGATCTTAATCTCGATCCCAAACGCTATAACCCACGAGGCGTCGCTTCGGTTATCTCTAACGCGAAGAATGAATTACTTGGCCCGGCTGATTATCGCAATGCGACCCAAAATAGCTTTGAAGAGATTGTTGCCGAGGTTTATGCGATCTACCAACAACGATTGACTGCCGCCAATGCGATGGACTTCGACGATCTGATCATGAAGACAGTCGAGATTCTCCAGAAATTTCCAGAAGCTCGCGCTCGATATCGCCATCGTTTCAAACATATCTTGGTTGATGAATACCAAGACACAAATCACGCCCAATACATATTGATCCGCGAACTTGTGGGAACAGATCGTGAGGGGATACCGGCGGCGCAATTATGTGTTGTTGGCGATGCAGACCAATCCATCTACGGCTTTCGTGGTGCAACGATTCGCAACATTATGCAGTTTGAAGAAGATTACCCCGATGCCACAACAATCTTGCTCGAGCAGAACTATCGCTCCACTCAGAACATCCTGAGCGCTGCAAATGCTGTCATCTCACTCAATGAGGCGCGTAAAGAGAAGAACCTCTGGTCAGATGCCGGTAGTGGCGCAAAACTTATTGGATTTGTTGCCGAGAACGAACATGACGAAGCCGAATTTGTACGCGATGAACTTAATCATTTTTTATCGCACCAACGCTCAATCCCGCGTCTTTGAAGAAGTTTTCATGCGAGCCACAATCCCTTATAAAGTCGTTGGGGGAGTCCGCTTCTACGAACGTAAAGAAGTGAAGGACTTATTGGCGTACTTACGCGTAATCGTTAATCCGGATGATGAAGTTTCTATGCGTCGCGTCATCAATACCCCCAAGCGTGGAATCGGTGATCGTGCGATAGATAGCCTTGATGATCTTGCAAAGAGCGAGGGAATCTCGTTCTGGCAAGCCCTCAATCGCGCAAGTGAAGCTGGGCTCACTCCCAAGACAGCATCGTCCATCTCTCAATTTGTCGCGATGCTTAGCGCGCTTCGCGTCCTCGTTGAAGCAAAACGTCCACCCTCAACAATTGCTGCCGCAGCGCTCGAGCAATCAGGTCTATTGGATGAGTTGCGCGATAGCCACGATCCACAAGATGAAGTCAGAGTTGAAAACTTAGAAGAGCTTGTAGCAGTCGCCGAAGAATACGAAGAGAGAGAAGTGGATGAGGGTGAAGAGATCTCACTCTCGGGCTTTCTAGAAGATGTAGCACTCGTCGCAGATGCAGATGAAATTCCCGAAGGCGAAGATCATGGCGGCGTTGTTACCTTAATGACTCTTCACACCGCTAAAGGCCTCGAGTTTCCGACTGTTTTTCTCACCGGAATGGAAGAAGGAGTATTCCCGCATTCGCGCTCTCTCGGAGAAAAGAAGGAACTCGAAGAAGAACGTCGTCTGGCTTATGTAGGACTCACGCGCGCTCGCGAACGCTTGTACCTCTCACGATCGGAGTATCGATCGTCATGGGGAGCTCCTAATTACAATCCACCATCACGGTTCTTAGATGAGATTCCAGAAAATCTGATTGATTGGAACAAGAGCGCTAGTGGCTTTGCTTCTCCGCCGATTACGCGGAAGAAATATGGCCCACCACCCCCATTGCCAAAAGCAACTGGAACTAAATCAAATACTCTCCAACTCAACGTTGGTGATCGCGTTTCACATGACACATTTGGCTTGGGTACTGTGATTGCTGTCTCAGGATCAGGGGATAAGGCAGAAGCCACAATCAACTTCGGAAGCTACGGAGATAAGCGATTGTTGCTCCGTTATGCGCCAGTAGATAAGTTATGACCCATGGACCTTTTTGAGTATCAAGCGCGCGATCTATTCGAAGCCAACGGCGTACCTGTTCTAGCAGGTGCTGTTGCCACAACCCCCGAAGAAGCTCAGAAAGCAGCAGAACGTATCGGTGGCAAGGTCGTCGTGAAGGCCCAGGTCAAAATTGGTGGCCGTGGAAAAGCAGGTGGAGTCAAGCTTGCTGAAAACCCAACTGACACATTTGAAAAAGCAAAAGCGATCCTTGGCATGGATATCAAGGGCCACACAGTTCATAAAGTAATGATTGCTCAAGCCGCGCCGATTGAAAGTGAGTACTACCTCGCAATTCTTCTCGATCGCGCAGCTCGTTCATTTCTTGTGATGGCATCAGTCTCTGGTGGCATGGATATCGAAGAAGTTGCCCATAAGACTCCAGAAAAACTAGCCAAAGTTCATGTTGATCCAAACGAGGGTATCTCTGCAGAGAAGGCTCTGGATATTGTTCGTAAAGGTGGATTCCCATCTGATGTAGAGAAAGATGTTGCCAACGTTCTTATCACGCTGTGGAAGACATTCCAGAGCTCGGATGCCACTTTGGTTGAAGTAAATCCCCTCGTCAAGACTTCTGACGGACGCATCATTGCACTCGATGGCAAAGTCACCTTTGATGACAACGCTGCTTTCCGCCACCCAGATCATGAAGCGCTGATTGATCACGCTGCTACTAATCCACTTGAGGCGCTCGCAAAAGAGAAAGACCTCAACTACGTGAAGCTCGATGGAGAAGTTGGTGTCATCGGAAATGGCGCCGGTCTCGTGATGAGTACCCTCGATGTTGTTGCATATGCGGGCGAGAAATTTGGCGGCGTAAAGCCAGCTAACTTCCTAGATATTGGTGGTGGTGCATCTGCCCAAGTTATGGCAGACGGACTCTCCATCATCCTCGGTGATCCTGCTGTGAAATCTGTATTCGTCAACGTCTTTGGTGGAATCACTGCATGTGATGCGGTCGCTAACGGAATCGTGCAAGCGCTCTCCATGTTGGGAGATAAGGCCACAAAACCAATCGTTGTACGCCTTGATGGAAACAATGTTCTAGAAGGTCGTCGAATCTTGAATGAAGCGAACCACCCATTGGTTCAACAGCTCGACACTATGGATGGAGCAGCCGCAAAAGCTGCAGAATTGGCGGCTAAATAATCATGGCGATCTTCCTTGATGAAAATACCAAAGTCATCGTCCAGGGCATGACTGGTTCTGAAGGTACTAAACACACTCGTCGCATGATTGCTAGCGGTACAAAAATTGTTGGTGGCGTAACTCCTGGCAAGGGTGGACAGGTCGTTGAGATTGAAGGAAAGTCACTTCCAGTCTTCAACACCGTTGCAGAAGCAGTTGCTGCTACAGGCGCCAATGCCACAGTCATCTTCGTTCCACCTAAGTTTGCCAAGAGCGCAGTCATCGATGCGATTGATGCGCATGTGCCATTGATCGTCGTCATCACCGAAGGTATTCCGGTACATGACACTGCAAGTTTCTTTGCTTACGCCCAGAAAGTTGGAAAGTCGCGAATTATCGGACCTAACTGTCCAGGCCTCATCAGCCCAGGCAAATCCAATATTGGAATTACTCCTTCAGATATCACAGGCCCAGGAAAAATTGGACTTGTTTCAAAATCGGGAACTCTGACTTATCAGATGATGTACGAACTACGAGATATCGGATTTACTACCGCAGTCGGTATTGGTGGCGACCCAATCATCGGCACCACACATATCGATTGCTTAAAAGCTTTCCAAGATGACCCAGAAACTCAAGCCATCGTCATGATCGGCGAGATTGGCGGCGATGCCGAAGAGCGCGCCGCTGCATTTATCAAGGAGTATGTAACAAAGCCGGTCGTTGGCTACGTCGCAGGTTTCACCGCCCCAGAAGGCAAGACGATGGGACATGCTGGTGCAATCGTTTCTGGATCCTCAGGAACTGCCGAAGCTAAAAAGGTCGCACTCGAAGCTGCTGGCGTTCGCGTTGGTAAGACTCCGAGTGAGACTGCGATGTTGCTCCGTTCTATCCTCAATTCCTAACCGCAATTCCTAACCGCAATTCCTAACTAAGTATTAGGCCACGGGATAACCTGAGCGCATGACTCGGACCCTGCTTGTAGGTTTCCAACAAGCAGTTCGTAGCGTCACGCTCATACTTCTTCCGCTTGCTTTCATCTCTTTAGTTGCGTGGGCGACGGCAGGTAGCTCCACAGGAAATACCGCAGACCCGTTGCGCGCTGCGGTCTGGTTCTTTCTCGTCGCGCACCACATTCCTCTAGACCTATCGCTCTCCAACAGCGCAATCTCTGGAAATCTCACTTACTTTCCTATCGGAGCTCTCCTTATTCCATTTCTTGCAATTAGAAGTGGCTATAAGCGGATCGTTGAAAATTTAGGCGCACATACTCTTCGAGAGAAGCGCAGCTATGTGATGGCACTTGCGCTTGGTTATGCGCTGATTGGCTCGCTACTTTCACTCTTTGCAACAGGAAGTACTGTCAAAGCTCCGATTTATTTTGTCTTTCCAATTCTCTTTCTGGTGGCAACAATTGCAGGATTTCTCGCTAGCAATCTTCTCCCAGAACATGCGCTGCAATTTCCTTGGCAACGCGGCCTTCGCGTCGCATGGATTCTGATTCTCGCGCTGATCGGTTTTGGTGCGTTGATCTTTGCACTCTCACTTGCATGGCATTTCACCACAGTCCTCAATCTCACCAAGGTCATCGAACCCGGGGTGTTTGGTGGATTAGTTTTTCTTGCTGTTCAAGTCCTTTATCTTCCAAACTTTGCTATTGCTTCCCTCAGCTATATCGCGGGCAGCGGCGTCGCGATTGGAGAAGGCTCTTGGCTTAATCCATTTGTACATAGAATCGATGAAATTCCTGCAATTCCTTTGCTGGGAGGCCTGCCTGTAAACGCCTATCCACTTCTCTCAATCTTGGCACTCGTTGTTATTGCATCTGGCGTACTGACCGCACGCTATGCGCAACATTGTTATCTCGATCCAACAGAGCAGAAGAGATTTTTAGGCGCCACAACTGGATTTCTTTTCCTATTAACGCTCTTTGTTGCACGCGCATCGAGCGGCGAATTACTTTCTTCGAATCTTCCTTCCGTCGGCCCACAGTGGTGGCTGATGCCGATCTTGCTCTCCTTAGAATTTGCAATGGGGGTTGCCCTCTACATTTATCTCCCTATTCTGATTCAGCAAATTCGAGAATCTAGAAATGTCGCACAAGAAGGTAACTAAAGAGGCATTTCTATTGCCTGGTGCGTTTGAAACCGCTCGGTGCATTTAGACTATAAACCATGACAACAGCGCGAATTTTGGATGGCAGAAGCTGCGCTTCATCAATCAAATCTGAATTAACTGCCAGAGTCGCTGGTTTAAAGAAGAAGCCAGGTCTGGGCACCATCTTGGTGGGTGATGATCCAGGCTCTCATTCCTATGTCACAGGCAAGCATCGCGATTGTGCTGAAGTTGGAATTCACTCTATTCGTATCGATCTACCCGCATCCGCTTCTCAATCTGACGTACTCGCTGCGGTTAATCATCTCAACAATTCTTCTGAGTGCACGGGTTATATCGTCCAACTCCCGTTGCCCTCGAATATCAATACCAATCAGATTTTGGAAGCGATTGATCCCACCAAGGATGCTGATGGTCTTCATCCCATAAATTTGGGAAGACTCGTTCTCAACCAGCGCGCCCCACAACCATGCACGCCTCGTGCCATTGTTGAACTTTTGAAACGCAATGATGTTTCGCTGAATGGAAAGAACGTTGCCATTCTTGGACGTGGAACTACCGTGGGTCGCCCACTAAGCCTTCTTCTCTCAGGCAAAGAAGTGAATGCAACCGTAACAATCTTGCATACGGGCTCACGGGATTTAGCCCAACACACTCGTCAAGCAGACGTTGTCATCGCTGCTATTGGCAGAGCGCACTTTCTCACCGCTGATATGGTCAAGCCCGGCGCGATTGCGATCGATGTTGGTATTACGAGAACAGCGAGTGGGTTGCAAGGCGATCTACATCCCGATGTTGCAAATGTTGCATCAGCAATTTCGCCCATGCCCGGTGGCGTTGGTCCTGTGACGCGAGCTATGTTGTTAAGCAATATCGTTGATATCGCAGAGTCGCAGTCATGACCAAACGTCTGGCGTATCTTCTTGCCCTGATAGGCGCTCTCATTGGCATCTTTGCCTCAGTTCGTTTTGGGGCGCTGACTATTGCCTCCGGGCTGGTCGTTTTTCTGCTCCCTGATTTTCGCCAGATGCGAGCCATCGAAAAAGTCATCTCGGCAGCCCTTGTTGTGTCCCTGATAACAATCGCATTGGCGCTACCCCGACGCTAGAAGGTAAGTTTCGCGCCATGAGCAGATCTGGAAAAGTAACCGTTGTCGGCGCTGGTTTCTATGGATCAACCACAGCGCTGCGCCTCGCAGAATATGACATCTTCGAAACTGTAGTCCTCACCGATATCGTTGAAGGCAAGCCGGAAGGCTTGGCACTTGATATCAACCAATCACGATCAATTGAAGGGTTCGAAACTAAAGTTGTCGGAGCAACAACAACTGCAGAGGGCAAAGGATATGAAGCCACTGCAAATTCAGATGTTGTTGTCATCACCGCAGGTCTACCACGTAAACCTGGCATGAGCCGTATGGATCTCATCGGCGTTAATGCTGGCATTGTGCGCGGCGTCGCAGAAAACATTGCACAACATTCACCTAACGCTGTGCTTATTGTTGTCTCAAATCCATTAGATGAGATGACTGCACTTGCCCAAATCGCTTCACAATTTCCGCGCCAGAGAGTTATGGGACAAGCTGGAATGCTTGATACTGCGCGCTTCACACACTTTGTCGCAGAAAAACTCAACGTTCCTGTCGCATCAGTCAAGACGCTGACGCTCGGAAGCCATGGCGACACAATGGTTCCGGTCCCAAGTCGTTGCACTGTCGACGGTAAGCCACTGTCAGAAAAGCTCAGCGCAGCTGATATTGAGGATCTTGTTACACGTACTCGCAACGGTGGAGCTGAAGTTGTCGCGCTACTCAAGACAGGTTCTGCTTATTACGCGCCATCAGCTGCTGCAGCGCGAATGGCTCGCGCCGTCATCAAAGACACAGGTGAAGTGATGCCAGTATGCGCGTGGGTCGATGGCGAATATGGAATTTCTGGTGTTTACCTCGGAGTTGAAGCCGAGATTGGCCGCTCCGGCATTAAGAAAGTTGTTGAAGGCGGGCTGACCGCAAGCGAACTTGAGGCTCTCAAAGTCGCGGCCGAATCAGTTCGTGCAAAGCAAGCAGATGTGAAGGATCTCTAACAGAACTCATTAACAGAACTCATTAACAGAACTCAAGGAACCAAGGGAAGGTACGTAGATGAGCAAGATCAAAGTACAAGGAACAGTCGTCGAGCTCGATGGCGACGAGATGACTCGCATCATCTGGGACTTCATCAAGAAGCAGTTGATCCTTCCTTATCTCGATATCAATCTTGAGTACTACGACCTTGGAATCCAGCATCGTGATGCCACAAATGACCAAGTCACCATCGATTCTGCTCACGCCATTCAGAAGCATGGAGTCGGCGTCAAATGCGCAACCATCACTCCAGATGAGGCGCGCGTCAAAGAATTCGGTCTCAAGCAGATGTGGAAATCTCCTAATGGAACCATCCGTAACATCTTGGGTGGCGTAATTTTCCGTGAGCCAATCATCATCAAGAACGTACCAAGGTTGGTTCCGCACTGGAGCAAGCCCATCGTCATTGGCCGTCATGCATTTGGTGACCAATACCGTGCCACAGATTTCCGAGTTCCAGGTCCAGGAAAACTCACCGTTACATTCACACCAACCGACGGTTCCAAGCCCATGGAGTTCAACGTCTTTGACTTCCCAAGCTCTGGCGTCGCAATGGCGATGTACAACCTCGATGATTCCATCCGTGATTTTGCGCGCGCATCCTTCAACTACGGAATCGCACGAAAGTACCCGGTTTATCTCTCGACAAAGAACACGATCTTGAAAGCTTATGATGGACGATTTAAAGATATTTTCGCTGAGATCTTTGAGAGTGAATTCAAAGCGGAGTTCGACAAGTTAGGTCTTGAATACGATCACCGTCTTATCGACGATATGGTCGCAACATCGCTTCGTTGGGAAGGTGGATACATCTGGGCATGCAAGAACTACGACGGTGATGTTCAATCTGACACGGTTGCACAAGGTTACGGTTCGCTCGGATTGATGACCTCTGTATTGATGTCTCCAGATGGACGTACTGTCGAAGCAGAAGCTGCTCACGGCACTGTGACTCGCCACTATCGCGATCATCAAGCAGGCAAGGCGACTTCCACAAATCCAATCGCCTCAATCTTCGCGTGGACACAAGGTCTACAACATCGCGCCAAACTTGATAACACTCCTGATGTCGGCAAGTTTGCTGCAACTCTCGAGCGCGTGTGTATCGAGACGGTCGAGAGCGGAAAGATGACAAAAGATCTTGCTCTGTTGATCAGCAACGATGCTCCATGGCTCAACACTCAAGAGTTCCTATCGGCAATCGATGAGAACCTTCAGAAAGCGATGAAGTAGTAAAGAAAATCCAATAAAAAAGCCCCCGATATTCGGGGGCTTTTTTAATTCTCCAGTTACTTAATACGTGATCCATCTGCCACGTTGAAGAGATGGACAACATCGCCCTTAGCGGAGACAGTGACTGTCTGGCCAGCTTTTGGTGGGTTCTTTGGATCCCAACGGACGATGACTTGAGCGCCTTCATCGCTGGCATTTGCAAATTTCACAGATGAATCGACTGGCTTGCCGTAGACGAATGCGTCTGCGCCGAGTTCTTCGACCACCTCGACCTGGATATCAAAGCCCTTGCTAGAAGGTGTAAATCCTTCTGGGCGGATTCCGACAGTGACCGATGCGCCAGCAGAAGCTGGGACATCAACATCAAGGCCGCCAAGCTTTGCTTTGCCACCAGATACTGGAGCGACAAGCAAGTTCATGGCTGGAGAGCCAATGAAGCCAGCTACGAATGCGTTAGCAGGATTGTCATAAAGATTACGTGGTGTATCTACTTGTTGTAGAAGTCCATCTTTGAGAACTGCGACGCGATCACCCATGGTCATAGCTTCAACCTGATCGTGAGTTACATAGACAGTTGTAATTCCGAGACGACGTTGTAGCGCAGCAATCTGGGTACGAGTTGCAACGCGGAGTTTTGCATCAAGGTTTGAGAGCGGCTCATCCATCAAGAAGACTTGAGGTTCGCGAACGATTGCACGACCCATAGCAACGCGCTGACGCTGTCCACCGGAGAGAGCCTTTGGTTTGCGCTCTAGATATGGTTCAAGATCGAGAAGTTTTGCAGCTTCAAGGACGCGGCGATCACGTTCTTCCTTTGCAACGCCAGCAATCTTCAAAGCAAAACCCATATTCTCTGCAACAGTCATATGTGGGTAGAGCGCATAGGACTGGAAGACCATCGCGATATCGCGGTCTTTAGGTGCAACATTTGTGACATCACGATCGCCAATGAAAATCGCGCCAGTATCGATTTCTTCGAGACCTGCGAGCATGCGAAGTGATGTTGACTTTCCGCAACCGGATGGTCCGACAAGAACGAGAAACTCTCCGTCATTAACTGTGAGGTTGAGTTTGTCGACTGCAGGATTTGTGGTTCCGGGATAGATGCGAGATGCATCTTTAAATACGACTGATGCCATTTTTTCTCTTCCTTCTCCGGGCAGGTACGTGCCCGACGGTCCGTTGGAT
>JBEATV010000023.1:0-11619 GCA_041161815.1 Actinomycetota bacterium
TGGACTTGGCGTAGATCGTGCCTTGCTGGCAGCAGAAGCTGAAGGTGTTATCGGCGAGGAAGCCTTTGTGTCCGATCTTTTTATAATTCCATTAGGAGATGGCGCAAAGCTGCGAGCTCTTACTATTGCAAGTGATCTTCGTGCCAAAGGAAAGCGGGTCGAAATAGCCTTTGGTGATCGAGCGCTCAAAGGGGCCATGAAGGGTGCCGATAAGAGTGGTGCTACATATGTGATCGTTCTTGGTGATTCCGAGATCTCCAGTGGCACCGTTGAGTTGAAAGAGATGAAGAACGGCGCGGTGAGGCTTGCCATAGAGTCTGGAGCTCCTGTTCTGCCAACTGTGATTTGGGGTTCGCAAAGAATTTGGACCAAGAACCTCCCCCGTGATTTCAAGCGCAAGAAAGTTCCCATTTTTGTTGCGATTGGCCAGCCGATCTACTTCTCAACGACGAGTGAAATCGAAGCCTCGATGACACTTCTGCTTGAGCGAATGAAGGAATTACTGACTCAGGTGCAAAACGATTATCCTGACTCCCCTATTGGTCAGCGTTGGGCGCCAGCAAGGTTGGGCGGCACAGCACCGACCCCGCTAGAAGTTGAAACGGCACGTCAGAAGCGAAAGGAACTCTAAACAATGTTTGGACGTAAGAAGAAGGATCCGAACGCTCCCAAGAAAGTTCGCTTCAAAACGATACGTGATGCTTACCAGCTTGCAGCTAAGCAGTACTCCTTTGTGTTGTTACGTTGCATTGCGGTATTCGTTCCACTCTGGGCGCTCGGTATTGGAGCTGGATATGCATTTGGCAGACCTGGCTATGCCGCGTTCTTAACATTCCCGATTGCTTTCCTCGGTGCGTTCTTTTATTTCACAAGGCTCGCTGGAAGCGCTGCTTATGCCTCAATCGAAGGCCAGCCAGGTGCGGGAGCCAGTGTTCTTATGTCTATCCGTAAGGGTTGGACTATTACGCCGGCGGTGAGCGTCAACAAAGCGCAAGATATGGTTCATCGCGCCGTTGGAAAAGCTGGTGTTGTACTAGTTGCCGAAGGTGGATTTGCGGTGCGCGCTCTTCTCAACGATGAGAAAAAGAAGATGGAGAGATTCGCTCCTGGTGTACCTGTTCACGAATTGGTCGTTGGAACTAATGAAGGTGAGATTTCAGTTCGTAAACTTCAGAAGAGGATGAAGAAGTTTCCGAAGAAATTATCAACTGTCCAGGTTCGCGAGCTGCGCGCAAGACTGAAAGCTGTTGGCGGAATGAATATTGCCCTTCCGAAGGGCCCGATGCCCAAGAATGTAAGGATGCCTAAGCCGCGCTAAATCTTGACGACTACGGTCTTCGTGATGCGATCGTGGAGTCCGCGGCCTTCTTGATCAGTCACTACTGCTGGAATTACCAGAGCTATCAGAAAAGTTCTTAGGAATACTGCCCCTGGCTTTACGAAGAGATGATCTGGCCAACTCAAAACGCGTAGGCCAAAAATTCGCTGTCCCGCAGATGCTCCTCCTAGAGAGGTCAGGAGCGCTACTTCTAAGACAAAGACTCCTAAACGAGTCAGCGTGGGGGCCAGTGCGCTGGATTGGAGAGGGATAAAGAGCGAAGCTGAGAAAGTGGCGATGGCCCAGTCAATCGATAGCGCCAGAAAACGCCTTCCATACCCTGCTCTCTCTACGGCTCTCTCCACGGCCAAAACCTACTGGATGCGCTTCCCTCCCGCTCAACGCAGATTTTGAAACATTGCCGTAACAGTCTGGTTATGGCTTTTTCACTACTGAGCCCTAGGTTTACCCCATCAGTTCTGGCTCACCGGCGAGCTTTCAGCAACTAATCACAGGAGAAATATGTTTAAGAATTCTGCAGAAGTTCTTAACTACATCAAGAAAGAGAATGTCGCACTGGTAGATGTGCGTTTCATTGATCTTCCCGGAATCCAGCACCACTTCAATGTGCCTGCTTCGCAATTCACCGAAGATGTATTTAAAGATGGTTTGATGTTTGATGGTTCATCTATTCGAGGATTCCAGTCAATCCATGAATCAGATATGAAGTTACTTCCAGCTCCCGAGACTGCATTCCTTGATCCTTTCCGTAAAGAAAAGACTCTGGTTCTGCACTTCTCAGTCGTCAACCCTGATGACAACTCGGCTTATAGCCGCGATCCTCGACAGATTGTTGCTAAGGCTGTCGAGTACATGCGTTCAACCGGTATCGCCGATACTGCGTACTTCGCTCCAGAAGCTGAGTTCTATGTCTTTGATCGAGTGAAGTTCTCAACCCAGATGAACACTGGCTTCTACGAAGTCGACTCATATGAGGGTGCGTGGAACACTGGAATTGATAACGATCCAGACGGAACTCCTAACCGTGGATATCGCACCCGTATTAAGGGCGGATATTTTCCAGTTTCGCCAACTGACCAATTCGCTGACCTACGCGACCAGATGGTTATGAACCTCGCAAAAGTTGGTCTCGACGTTGAGCGCGCGCACCACGAAGTTGGCACAGCCGGTCAAATGGAAATCAACTACCGCTTCAACGACATTCTTCATGCTGGCGATGACTTAATGAAGTTCAAGTACATCATTAAGAACACAGCATGGGCAGCTGGTAAGACTGTGACATTCATGCCTAAACCTCTCTTCGGTGATAACGGGTCTGGAATGCACGTTCACCAGTCGCTCTGGAAAGATGGAAAGCCACTTATGTGGGGCGATGGTTATGCAAACCTTTCGGATACCGCACGCTGGTACATCGGAGGACTTTTGAAGCATGCACCGTCACTTCTCGCATTCACTAACCCAACCGTTAACTCTTACAAGCGCCTCGTTCCTGGTTATGAAGCGCCGGTAAACCTCGTTTACTCAGCTCGTAACCGCTCTGCATGTATTCGAATTCCGATTACAGGAAGCAGCCCTAAGGCAAAGCGCATCGAGTTCCGTTGCCCAGATCCTTCATCGAATCCTTATCTTGCATTTGCTGCCATCTTGATGGCCGGTCTTGATGGAATCACAAACAAGATCGAGCCACCAAAGCCAGTTGATAAGGACCTCTACGAACTCGAGGGTGATGAAGCTAAAGCGATTGCACAGGTTCCGGGTTCACTCGATGCCGTTATCGATAACCTCGAGCGCGACAATGAATTCCTTACTCGTGGTGGCGTTTTCACCAAGGACCTCATCGATACCTGGATTGACTGGAAGCGTAAGTCAGAAATTGATTATGTTCGACTACGTCCACATCCTGCTGAGTTTGAACTCTATTACGATATCTAAAAACTATGTCGAAAAGGGCCCGAGAAATTCGGGCCCTTTTTTATTTCTCAGCTCTCCTAGAATTACGAGAGATTGTTCAATCTTTGTAGCAAGGTCGGATGGGTGTAGTTGAATGCAACATAGAGTGGATGTGGCGAGAGATTTGCCAAGCTATCAGTAGAAATCTTCGTGAGAGCGCTCTTCATAGGAGCAACTTCATAGGTTTGTTGAGCAAATCTATCCGCGTCATATTCGTTATGTCGCGACCATGAGTTATTGATAAGACCGAGGAGAATGCTCAACGGAGTAAAGAGAATGAAGAATGTCAGAGCCGATAAGTGGAAACTCTGCTCAGAAGCTCCGAGTGCGATAGAGAGCTCGGGGTAACCGAGCAACCAACCAAGAAGCGCAAAAGTTGCAAAGGTCTGCACGTTGCTGAATATGAACATTGAGAGCGTATGGCGACGTTTATAGTGGCCAATCTCATGCGCAAGTACCGCCACAATTTCTTTGGTAGAAAGCTTCTCAATTAGCGTGTCAAAGAGAACAATCGTCTTGCTCTTGCCGAGCCCGCTAAAGAAGGCATTTGCCTTGGTAGAACGCTTTGAACCATCCATGACAAAAAGTCTGCCCAGCGAATAACCCTGTGCCGCACAATACTTTTCAATCGCAGTGCGAAGCTCGCCAGCTTCGACAGGTTTGAGTTTGTTAAACAGTGGCAAAATCAGAGAAGTTCCGAACATAAACATAAGTAATGAGAAGAGCGAAACAAGCGCCCAAGCAAATATCCAGAACTTGCTACCAAGTTCTTGATAGAGCCACACAACGGCTGACAGCATTGCTCCACCAAGAACCAAGGCAAGTAATGAACCCTTCAGCGCATCACTTACAAAAGTGCTAAATGTTGTCTTGTTAAATCCATATTTTGCTTCAATTCTGAATATTGAATAGAGCTGAAATGGCAGATTGAGCCACCACGATATGACGCTTAGTGCCGCAATGAAAAGCAGCGAGATGACGATCTCGTTATCGAATCGTTCGCGGAGAAAGTCATCGAGCACCGCAAACCATCCGTAAGCCAAGGCCAGAATCATGACTATGGTGGAGAAGGTTGATGAAACGAATCCAAAATTAGTCTTTTCAGCGCTGTATGCAATGGACTTTTCGCGCTCAGCCTGGTCATAAAGGTGGGCAATCTTCGAATCGAGAGGGTTTCTGGCAGTACTTTGATTGAGATAGTCGAGAAGGGATTCCACAATGTAGGCAGCAACCACAATTGTTATAAGAACAGTAAGAAGCATTCCCAAAGGCTAACCGATAGGCTTGGGACATGTGCAGATTGATGGCCTTTTCTTCGCTGAAAGAAACCACTATTCCTAGCTTTATGGGTGAGGCATTCTCAGGTTTCGTAGAACTCTCCAACATTCATCATGACTCATGGGGTTTGGCACTTACCGAGGCTGGCAACGCACGTCTAGTTAAGAAGGCAGAAACTGCTGCCAAGAGTTCGGATTTTCGCTCAACAATAGATCGCGAAACTTCTACTGGCGGACTGCTGCACTTCCGTTGGGCCTCCCCCGGAATCCCAGTCAAAGACGTTAATGCGCATCCTTTTACCTACGGAGATATTGCCTTTATTCATAACGGCGCTCTCAGTCCTTACGATGCATTGCAATCCCTAGTTTCACCTGAGTTGGCAAGTTCTCGACAGGGTGACACAGATAGCGAATTATTCTTTCTTTACCTACTCACTGAAATTAACAAACACGGTTTCGTAGACGGAGTTGTTGGTGCTATGAGAAACATTAAAGCGCATTTCAAATACAGCTCCATCAATTCTATGATTATGAACTCTGAATTCCTGGTTATCACTTCAGAGCACGATCCAGTCAATAAACCCGACTGGGCGGATGACATCTATTATGAGCTGCGATATCGAATTGATAGCACTGGAGTTGCGGTTGCGTCTTCAGGATGGAATCAAGATGGTTGGACTTTGATGAAGAATCACGAGATTCTCATCGTAGAAAGAAGTTCACTGAAGACTACGACTGTGACTTTGTAAGGTTCGCTTTCGCTGCGTTTTCTGCTGAGACCACCACGAGGACTCCCAACACAATAATTGCGCCGCCAATTGCATATGTAAGCGTTATGACCTCGTCGAGGAAAATCGCTCCAAGTGCAACTGCAATAACGGGGTTGACATAGGCGTAAGTCGCTGTGAGTGAAACAGGTGCATTTGTCACCAACCAGAGATAAGCACTGTAAGCAAGAATTGATCCAAAGATTACGAGATATCCAAACCAGAGCCATGACCAATTTGATGCATCTAAAAAGTCATCAAGGGTTTCACCTTTGATGAAGCCCGCGATAGTCAAGGACACTCCACCCGCGAGCATCTCAAGGGCGGTAAAAACGAGAGCATTCTTGGGCAAAGGGAATCGAGGTGCGAGAAATGTTCCTAACGCCCAACCGATATTGCCCAGCAAAACCATGAACATAAAGAAGACGACAGTAGAAGAACTCTCGCCACTCACAGATTGAACGCTGCCAGGCTTGAGCAACAACGCGACACCAAGAAATCCAACAATTAATCCCAACCAACTTCGCCGAGAAGGTCTCTCCCCCGACATAGTGCGAAATATCGCAATCCAAAGCGGAAGTGCCGCGATTATGAGCGCGACAATTCCTGAAGGAACATGTTTCTCAGCGACTGCGACATTTCCAAGACCAAATCCAAGAAGTACAAAGCCCATGACAGTTGAGGTGAGCACTTGAGGCTTCGGAACTCGCATCTCATTCACGCCGCGAGTAACGATTATCAGCAACGTCAGAAGAAGCCCGGCAATAAAAAATCGAATGCCCATACTCAGAAGTGGCGGCATGGTTTCAATCACATAGGCAATCGCGAAGTAGGTCGAACCCCAGATTAGATAGACGGTCCACAATGAGATCCACGTCAACGCGTTCTTGGAGAGCTGAGGCACGGGCTCAATCTACTAGTCACCATCGTACGAATCGCGCAGAGATGCAGACGCAGTAAGGTTAGGCAGTTATGTCCAGCACTCCTTTTGATCATATTCCAGTCGCAGACCCCGGTCAGCCTGATCTCACTAGCGTTCCACGATTTCTCTGGTGGATTGGAAAGAAGCAGCGTCGAATTGTCCTCACGGGAACCTTCTTCGGAATTATCAACCTGCTCTGTGTCGCTGTCATGCCAGGAGTCTTAGGTCGAGGAATTCAAGCTATTGCTGATGAAGAACAGGCAGAGTTACGTCGCTGGGTATTGGTTGCTTTATTGGTCGGTGTTCTCCAAGCCGCAGCCGGAATCATGCGCCATCGACGAGCTGTAGGAAGTTGGATTTCGGCGGCCACTCGACTGCAACAACTTGTTGCGCGAAAGGCTGTTGATTTAGGCGCGGATTTACCTCGCCTAGTCTCGACCGGCGAGGTTTCGGCAATCAACTCGAATGATGTCGAGAGAGTCGCGCGCGTTTACGATCTCATTCCTCGACTCAGTGGCGCGATCATCTCTTTCTTCTTTGTATCCATTCTTTTGATTTCATCTTCTCCCACTCTTGGATTGATGGTTGTCATCGGAGTTCCATTGCTGGGCTTAGTAATCGGACCGATTATCAAACCATTACAGACCCGTGAATCAGCTCAACGAGAAAAACTCTCACTTTCATCGGGATTAGCTGCTGATACGGTGGCCGGGCTTCGCATTCTGCGCGGCATCGGTGGCGAGGAAACTTTCTTGCGACGTTTTCGTAACGCTTCTCAGGAAGTACGCGCTGCCGCAGTTCGAACTGCCAAGATGCGAGCTCTACTTGATGGATTGCAGATAATCCTGCCTGGCTCCCTCGTTGTTGGAGTTATCTGGGTAGGCGGAAATCTTGTTAGCCAAGGTGAGTTGAAGGTAGGCGAACTACTCTCTTTCTACGGCTATAGCGCTTTTCTTATGATTCCCTTACAGATTCTTACTGAGTCTGCTCAAAGACTTACCTCGGGAACTGTCGCAGCTAGACGAGTCATGAAGTTGTTGAGCGTTGAGAGCCTTCAACAGTGGGGCCAGAGAGACTTTCCGAAAAACTTCTCGCTCATCGAAGATACAAAGTCTGGCTTAGTAATAAACAAAGGAGACTTCCTTGGGGTCGTCTCTGATAACTCGCTCAATGCCGATGAGATGGTGGATCGTTTGGGTGGCTATATCGATGCACATACCGTTCGAGTAGATGACATACCTCTTGCAGAAATCGAGCGGGATTCCATTCGCGCACATATCTATTCCCAAGAGAAAGAACCTGCCATCCTCTCCGGAACTATTGAATCTCTCTTCAAGGTTTCGGCTTCGGGGCGATTGCGCATCGCAGAAGCTATCGAGAGCGCATCTGCCAGCGACATTCTTGATTCGCTCGAGGGTGACGGATATAGCGCAGAAGTAGTCGAACGAGGACGAACCTTGTCGGGCGGTCAACGTCAACGATTAGCTCTAGCTCGCACTCTCTTTGTTGACGCTCCGATTGTGATTCTTGATGAGCCAACAAGTGCAGTAGATGCACATACTGAAGTGCGTATTGCCCAACGTCTCAAGGCCATTCGTGGACACCAGACAACAATCGCAGTCACCAACAGCCCACTCATTCTCGACCATACCGACAAAGTTGCTCTCGTTGTGGATGGGAAGGTCGTGGCTCGTGGATCTCATTTCGATCTGATTAAAGAGAATCAGGCTTACCGCCGATTGGTGGTGCGCGGCGAATGAAGTGGCATAAACCTCCTAAACCTACGGATGAAAATGCGTTACCTACTAATGCTTATTCTGCGCCTCCGGCTGATACATCTCGTCTTGATAAAGCATTTGGGCTCACTAAGTCTGCAAATAGATTGCCGATTGCCAGTGAAGCCACGGTCAACAAAGAGATGTGGTCGTTACTGCGAAGTCACAAACGTGGATTCTTCTGGGTCGCATTTCTGCAATTACTAACCACCTCTGCTGCACTCATACCTCCACGCGCTTTCGGTGAACTTCTTGAGCAACTCAAGGTTGATCCAGATACCGTTGATGTTAGACAGACTGTCTATATCGTGATTGCAGCGCTTGTACTTCAATCTACCTTCGTTTACTTCACCAAAGTTCGCGCATCAATCCTCGGCGAGTTTGTCCTATCAGCTCTCCGTGAACGTTTCGTAACTCGGGTCGTTGAGTTGCCACCCAATGTCGTAGAAAGAGCTGGGGCCGGCGAACTTCTCACGCGGACAACGACCGATATTGATCACATCACATGGGCGGTTCGTGATGCGGTACCGGTCATCACCATATGTCTAGTGTCGATATTTGGAATCTCAACTGCCATCGCTCTCACTGCGCCACTCTTCCTGACCGCGGTTTTTATCGGTATTCCACTGGTTTTCGCTGCTACACGCTGGTACTTGCGTCGCTCGCCCCAGGCATATCGCATCGAGTCCTCTTCCTATGCGATTGTAAATTCTGTTCTCGTCGAAAGCGCAGAATCGGGTCGAACAATCGATGCTCTGCGCCTCGGTAAGCAACGCACGGCGCGAACCGATGCCGCCATTAGTCGCTGGGTGGAATGGGAGCGCTATACCCTTCGCCTTCGTACTCGCTGGTTCCCTGTTGTTGAAATCAATTACATTCTTCCTGTCTCGGCAGCACTTCTTCTTGGCGCTTATTTCTATGAGCGAGATATGGCTTCCATTGCCACGATTACTGCAGGAATTCTTTATGCCCAGATGCTTGCGGGACCTATTGAAGCGATGTTGTGGTGGATTGATGAATTGCAGAGCGGTAAAGCTTCGCTCTCGCGTTTACTTGGTATCCATGAAGTAGACGATAGAGAGATTCGAGAGTCAGAGCCTAAAGGTCGCGAAATATCCGGCGAGAAAGTGCGCTACGGTTATAGAGAAGGTCGCGATGTTTTGAAAGATTTAAGTTTCATGGTGACGCCCGGAACCAAACTTGCCATTGTCGGTCCATCGGGTGCAGGCAAGTCAACACTGGGAAGACTTCTTGCTGGAGTTCAGCCTCCCAACGTTGGACGCATCACGGTTGGGGGCGCAGAGATTGGTTACATGCCAGTCGAGCGCGCACGTCAAGAAGTTGCGCTGGTAACTCAAGAGCATCATGTATTTGTAGGTACCTTGCGCGAAAACATCACGCTAGCAAAACCTGAAGCGGACGAAAGTGAAGTATGGAGTGCACTTGCGGCTGTCGATGCCGATGCATGGGCACGTGAACTTCCTGAAGGTCTCGACACAATTGTTGGTAGCGGTGGACATCGATTGTTACCCGCACAAGCACAACAACTTGCTTTATCCCGACTTGTTCTTGCCGACCCTCACACTCTGATCCTTGATGAAGCAACCTCGCTGCTCGATCAACAAGCGGCCAAACATCTCGAGGCATCCCTGGGCGCTGTTCTTCGGGGACGAACCGTGATTGCAATTGCTCATCGCTTGCAAACCGCCCATGACGCTGACCTCATTGCAGTCATCGATGATGGCCAGATCAAGGAATGGGGTTCTCATCACGAGCTTTTGAAGGCTCAAGGCCCATACGCCGAGCTATGGAGATCCTGGCGCGACGAAAACTAGAGCTTTTTGCGAATATTCCGCAGATGCGAACGATTTGCATTAGACTCAGCCCATGCATATTCCTGATGGGTTCATTGACCTTCCCACCTCTGGCGCCGTAGGTCTGCTCGCAATCGCCGGCACCGCTGTCGCGCTCAAAAAGGCCCGCACAGAGCTCGATGATCGCACTGCCCCCATGGCTGGGCTAACTGCAGTTTTTATCTTTGCAGTTCAGATGCTCAACTTCCCGGTAGCCGCAGGTACAAGCGGCCATCTTCTTGGCGGCGCACTAGCAACCGTATTAGTCGGACCATATGCAGCATCACTTGCGCTCACCGTCGTCCTCGGAATTCAAGCCCTGCTCTTTGCCGATGGAGGCTTATCAGCTCTTGGACTCAATATATTCAATATCAGCATCTTGGGAGTCTTGATCAGTCAGATATGTTTCATCGGAGCAAAGAAACTGCTTCCCAAGGTTCGAGGTTCAGTTCCTCTCGCAGCAGCATTTGCCGCTTTTATCTCAGTACCTATTGCTGCCACAGGGTTCTCCATTCAATACGCCATCGGCGGAACGGGAACCGCTCCTGCCTCCACGGTATTTGCAGCCATGTTTTCGACTCACGTTCTGATTGGAATCGGTGAAGCGCTCATCACCATGCTTACTGTCTCAGCAATCATCGCTACTCGTTCTGATCTCGTCTATGGATGGAATCAGAGAGACATTACGTTGGAGGTCAAGCGCGCATGACACAAGCTACCCAGAAGAGTTTGAAGAAGTTTTATCTATCGTTCTTCCTTGTCGCCATAGCGCTCGCAGGAGGAGCTTCGTACTACGCCTCAACACAACCTGACGGACTTGAGAAAGTCGCCGAAGAAGAAGGCTTCCTTGATACAGCAAAAGATTCTGCAGTCGCCGATTCCCCATTGTCGGATTATGGAATCTTAGGTCTCGACAATGAACGTCTCAGCGTTGGCTTGGCTGGGGTTATTGGCGTTATTGCTACCGCTTTGGTTGCACTTGCACTCTTTACGTTATTGCGAAAGAAGCGTTAATCATCGCTGCCAAAAAGCACCACCATGGCCATGATGTAGGTGAAAGGCTTTACATACATCGCCATACCTTCATTCATGATCTCCCTCCTCATATTAAAGTTCTATCAGCGCTTCTCTTCATTATTGTCGCAATTGCTACCCCCATTACGAGAGTTACCGCATACGCGGCCTTTTTCGCCTTGATCTTCCTTGCGATCGCCTTGATCTTCCTTGCGATCCTGATTGCAAAACTTCCCATTAAAACTGTTGCTACACGCTCGCTGATCGAAATTCCATTTGTTCTCTTCGCATTCTTAATGCCCTTCTTCGGGACAGGTGAGAAGGTGGAACTTCTTGGTCTCTCGCTTTATGAGGAAGGCTTGATTGCCGGTGCAGGAATCATCGCGAAAGGAACGCTCGGAATTCTTACTGCGATTGTGCTCTCTTCAACCACGACTGCTCGTGAGCTGCTACGCGGATTAGAGACCCTGCGAGTCCCAACTCTGATCATTCAGATTGCGACATTCATGCTCCGTTATATGAACGTTGTCAACGATGAGATGGAACGCATGAGAATCGCACGGGCTTCACGTGGTTTCGAAGCGACCGGAATGCGGCATTGGAAAGTTCTAGCAAATTCTGCCGGCGCACTTTTCATTCGATCTTATGAACGTGGCGAGAGAGTCCACCTTGCGATGGTCTCTCGAGGCTATGTGGGTTCAATGCCTCAAGATCATCGCCAT
>JBEATV010000024.1:0-10920 GCA_041161815.1 Actinomycetota bacterium
GCTTCAAGCAAGGTATAGCGATCAAAACCAACGCCTGTGACTGTTAGGCCATTGAAATCTGCGCCAAGTCGGCGAAATGCTTCTCTATCTTGATCGATAACCGCCACTGAGTGTCCAAGCGATTGAAAATCCTTGGCTAGCGTTGAACCGACTCGTCCGCACCCCATGATGACGATATGCACAAAAGGAGAATTTACACCTTTAGGCTACATACCCTGTAATCCACGCGTGCGATTCAGGCTAGCAATACCGATAGGTACTTCACCTCACAAAGTAGGGAGCGCTCATGGAGATCGGCGACCAGATCGAAGTCGACGTCAGCTCTATTGCTCATGGCGGACATTGTGTCGCGCGATTTGAGGGACAAGTTATCTTCGTACGTCATGCGATTCCTGGCGAACGAGTGGTAGTAGAAATCACTGGAAAGAGCAAGAATTTTGCACGCGCTAATTGCATAAAAGTTATTAACGCATCGCCACACAGAGTCTCGCCTCCATGCAAGTATGCGCACGCAGATGGATGCGGTGGTTGCGACTTCCAACATATTGAACTTTCTCACCAACGAGAGTTGAAGTCCACCATCATTCGCGAGCAATTCAGTCGATTGGCGAAAATTGATATAGAAGTCAGAGTTGAAGAGGTGCTTCCAACGCTTCATTGGCGAAGCCGGATGGAATTCACGGTTTCGGAAGGAAAGAAGCTGGCTCTTTTTTCGGCTCGAAGTAATCAGCTTATTGAGATTGATCAATGCATGATTGCGAGCGAGAAGATTGATATTCCAGAGATTAATCAGGGAAAGTTGCCCGCTGGGAAAAAAGTGGATGTTGTTATTTCTTCTGGCGGTAATCAGGAAGTTGTGATTGAAGGGCGCGAGAACCACTCACTCATTCAAGAAGACGTTAATGGTCGCCAGTTCTCGCTTAACCCGATGTCATTTTGGCAGAGTCATACCCATGCTGCCCAGACCTTGGCAGATGTCGTCCATCAATACGCCCAAGTTCGCACAGGCGATCATGTTTTTGACCTCTATGGGGGAGCAGGACTTTTCACCGGAGCTCTACTTGATGCCGTCGGCCCTGGCGGGCGAGTGACGCTGATTGAATCGGATGAGAACGCCATAACTGATGCCAAGCGAAATTTCGCAACGGATGACAACGTCGAAATCGTGCAGTCACGAGTTGAAAGCGCTATGAAGAAATATGTATCGGCAAATGTGGTCGTTCTTGATCCACCTCGAGCCGGTGCAGGCGCACAAGTAATCTCGGCAGTCGCGGCGCTCAAGCCCCGCACTATCGTCTATGTGGCCTGTGATCCGGCGGCTCTAGCCAGAGATACCGGCTATCTACGAGACCAGGGCTTTACTCTGGATGAGATCAGAGCTTTCGACCTCTTCCCGATGACGGCTCATATGGAGTGTGTGGCGCGTTTCATTCCGCAATCGGAGTAGCCACTACTCACGGGCCGTGAGCAATAAAAGCGTGGCGGTTAGTATTCGCCCATGAGTAAGAATTCGTTTGACGCTAAGTCTTCCCTCGAAGTCTCTGGAAAGAACTACGAGATATTCGACATAACTAAGTTGCCTGCTGCCGCCACTCTGCCCTTCTCGCTCAAGATTCTTCTCGAGAATCTGCTACGTACTGAAGATGGCGCAAACATCACAGCAAAGCAGATTGAAGCTTTGGCATCATGGAATCCAGATTCTCAACCCGACACCGAAATCCAATTCACTCCTGCACGCGTCATCATGCAGGATTTCACGGGTGTGCCTTGCGTTGTTGATCTTGCAACAATGCGTGAAGCGATCGCTGAGTTAGGTGGAGACCCAACTCGTGTCAATCCTCTTGCTCCTGCTGAACTAGTTATCGACCACTCGGTTATTGCAGATACGTACGGCACGAAAGATTCTTTCCAGCAGAACGTTGATATTGAGTACGAACGTAACCAAGAGCGTTATCGCTTCCTTCGATGGGGCCAGAGCGCATTTGATGAATTCAAGGTTGTGCCACCCGGAACAGGAATCGTTCATCAAGTAAATATTGAATATCTGGCCCGCGTAGTGATGGTTCGTAACGTAAACGGCGTCGAGCGTGCATACCCTGACACAGTTGTCGGAACAGATTCGCACACCACCATGGTCAATGGACTGGGCGTTCTCGGTTGGGGCGTTGGAGGAATTGAAGCGGAAGCTGCGCTTCTAGGTCAGCCAGTATCGATGTTGATCCCACGCGTTGTTGGTTTCAAACTCAAAGGATCACTTCCAATCGGCACAACCGCTACCGATCTCGTTCTCACTATTACTGAGATGCTCCGTAAACATGGAGTTGTTGGAAAGTTTGTCGAGTTCTATGGGCCAGGTGTTAGCGCATTGCCGATGGCTAATCGCGCAACGATTGGAAATATGTCCCCCGAGTATGGCTCAACCGTCGCAATCTTCCCGATTGATGAAGAGACCATCAAATATCTGGAATTAACAGGAAGATCACGCGAACAACTCGCATTGGTTGAGAATTATGCGAAGCGACAAGGTATCTGGCATGACCCCACAGCTACGCCACGGTATTCAGAGCACTTAGAGCTAGACCTTGCATCAATTGTTCCGTCGATAGCTGGTCCAAAGAGACCTCAAGATCGCGTTGCCCTGAGTGACGCCAAGAGCGCGTTTGAAAAGAGCGTACCAACTTATCTTTCGGAGAAGAGCGCAAAGAGTCCAGTCGCTATCACGGTGAATTCACGTGAAGGCAGCGTCACTCATGGCTCGGTTGTTATCGCATCGATCACATCATGTACCAATACTTCTAATCCCAGCGTCATGATTGGTGCAGGTTTGTTAGCCAAGAAGGCGATTGAAAAGGGACTGCAGAGTAAACCATGGGTCAAGACAACTCTTGCTCCTGGTTCGAAAGTAGTGACGAACTATTACGAGAAGGCAGGACTTACGCCATTCCTTGAAAAGCTTGGATTTAACTTAGTTGGATATGGTTGCGTTACATGTATTGGAAACTCAGGTCCACTTCCAGTCGAAGTAAGCAAAGCGGTAAATGACAACGACCTTGCTGTAGCTGCTGTCCTATCAGGCAATCGCAATTTCGAAGGTCGTATCAGTCCTGATGTAAAGATGAACTATCTTGCTTCTCCACCACTTGTAGTGGCGTATTCGATTGCAGGAAGCATGGATCATGACTTTGATAAGGATCCGCTTGGCAAAGATTCCAGCGGCAACGATGTCTTTCTCAAAGATATCTGGCCAACGCCTGCCGAAATTCAAGCAGTGATTGATAGCGTCGTTTCATCTGAGATGTTCAAGAAGGATTACTCCAGCGTTTTCGCAGGAGATCACCGTTGGACCTCACTTGCTACCCCAACCGGCAAAGTTTTCGAATGGGATGCTCGATCCACTTATGTTCGCAAGCCGCCGTATTTCGATGGCATGCCACGCAACCCAGTTCCTGTGACTGATATCAAGGGAGCCCGAGTTCTAGCCAAATTGGGCGACTCGGTTACCACCGATCACATCTCGCCCGCCGGCTCTATCAAAGTTGATTCACCCGCTGGAAAGTATCTTGCTGAACACGGTGTTGCTAAAGCAGATTTCAACTCTTATGGATCTCGTCGTGGTAATCATGAAGTAATGATTCGCGGAACTTTTGCCAATATCCGTTTGAAGAATCTTCTTCTCACTGGCGTTGAAGGTGGATTCACTCGCAACTTCATCGCAGGTGGAGAGCAGAGCACAATTTATGATGCTTCGATGGCATATCAAGCAGCAAAAATCCCACTAGTGATTCTTGCAGGCAAAGAATATGGATCAGGTTCTTCTCGTGACTGGGCGGCTAAAGGCACTGCGCTCCTAGGGGTTAAAGCCGTGATCGCAGAATCTTTCGAAAGAATCCATCGCTCTAACTTAATTGGAATGGGAGTACTTCCTCTCCAGTTCCTCGATGGTCAGAATGCAGAATCTCTCGGACTTACTGGTGAAGAAGTTTTCTCAATCGAAGGTGTCACTGCTCTCAATAATGGTGGAATACCTTCTAGTGTCAAGGTAATCGCGGGGGAGAAGTCCTTCACTGCAAAGGTTCGAATCGATACCCCTGGTGAGGCGGATTACTACCGCCACGGAGGCATCATGCAATACGTCCTTCGCTCCTTGCTCGCCTAAGAACTGCATAACTGGCTATTGCCAAAAACGCAGATACCATTACAACATGAAGTTCTTGCCTCGCATCTCATCGCCGAGCGATTTGGCGCGCATGAATGTCGCAGAACTCAATGAACTTTCAGCTGAGATTCGAAGCTTCCTGATTGAGAAAGTATCTAAATCAGGTGGCCACTTAGGTCCAAACTTAGGAATCGTCGAACTCACCATCGCATTGCATCGCGTCTTTGAATCTCCGCGCGACGTATTGGTCTTCGATACTGGCCACCAAACCTATGTACACAAAATCCTCACGGGTCGCGCTGGTGGCTTTGACAAGCTCCGTCAACGAGGTGGACTTGCTGGATATCCCAATCGCAGCGAGAGCGCACACGATGTCATCGAAAATTCTCACGCGTCGACTGCACTTTCTTGGGCTGATGGAATCGCTCGTGGATTTATGATTCAAGGCGAAGACGAACGCACCGTCGTCGCAGTTGTTGGCGATGGATCACTCACTGGCGGCATGGCTTGGGAGGCGCTCAATAACATCGCTGCATCTGAGAACTTGCGCTTAGTGATAGTCGTAAACGATAACGAACGTTCGTACTCGCCAACTATTGGTGGCGTCGCAACGTATCTATCAACTCTGCGCGCCACTAAGGGATATGAGAAGTTCCTGGACTGGGGTAAGGGCGTCCTTGAACGGACCCCTGTTGTCGGTCAGCCAATTTACGAAACCTTGCATGGCATGAAGAAGGGGCTCAAAGATATTGTTGCTCCACAAGGAATGTTTGAAGATTTAGGACTTAAGTATCTCGGACCTGTCGATGGACATGACATTGTCGCCCTTGAGAAAGCTCTGCAACAAGCAAAGAAATTTGAAGGCCCAGTTCTCGTTCATGCCATCACAGAAAAAGGTCGCGGCCATGCGCCAGCAATTCAAGATGAAGCTGAGAAATTCCATGCTGTCGGCGTTGTTGATCCCGAGACTGGTGAGCCATTAAGTAAAGGCGGCCCATCATGGACCAACGTTTTTTCACAGGCGCTGGTTGATTTAGGACATGAGCGAAGAGAGATAGTTGCTGTTACTGCCGCGATGCTCGGCCCCACTGGACTTGATAAGTTCCAGGCAGAGTTCCCTGAGCGCACATTTGATGTCGGAATCGCAGAGCAACATGCGACTACATCTGCAGCAGGAATGGCATATACCGGACTTCATCCGGTAGTTGCTGTGTATTCGACATTCCTCAATCGCGCGTTCGACCAACTTCTCTTAGATGTTGCTCTGCATAAGGCAGGCGTAACTTTTGTTCTCGATCGCTCTGGAATCACTGGTGACGATGGTCCGTCACACCATGGAATCTGGGATCTTGCACTCACAGGAATTGTTCCTCATGCGCATGTTGCCGCGCCGCGAGATGGCTCTCAGCTTCGAGAACTTCTCAGCGAGTGCGTATCTATCAGTGATGCGCCATCGATTATTCGATTCCCGAAAGGCGGAGTCGCCAAGGACTTGCCAGCATTCGAACGTCGTGATGGCATCGATATTCTCTATCGCGGCGAATCAGCCGATATCTTGCTCGTCAGCGTTGGTGCAATGGCATCCACAGCAGTTGAGGCTGCTGCTCAGGCTTATCGCGAAGGAGTCGGAGTCACTGTCATTGATCCACGTTGGGTCAAGCCGCTTCCCGTCAACGCTCTATTGGCAATGGCGCGTCGTTACAAACGCGTTGTTGTACTCGAGGATGGAATCAAACACGGTGGTATCGCCAGCACGCTATCGGAGATATTCCGCGAGAATTCTGTCGAGATGCCGATCCATTCGATCGGAGTACCTCTCGAATTTATCGAGCACTCCAAGCGCAACGAAATCTTGGAAGATCTCGGACTTACCGTCCAAAACGTAACGCGCCAACTTGTGGGTTGGGCATCAGATGGAGTTAAGCAGGAAGCGATGCAACTCCATGCGGATGAAAACGTTGACCGCAAACCGCTTCGCTAATTCCTTCTCGATCTAAGTACGGCAATATTCCTCCGAGATGCATGGGCCATCCGGCACCAAGCAACATACAGAGATCAATCTCAGCCGGCGTCGCAACCACGCCTTCATCGAGCATCATTCGAGCTTCCTCGGCTAACGCCTTAAGCGCGCGCAGACGCACATCATCAGAAGTTGAGGGCTTATCTCCCTTTTCCACTAACTCAAGCGCTGCAGGATTTGGAACGAGCTTGCCGGCATCATCTTTGATGTAGAAAGCCTTCACGTTGTTATCAACCAAGCGTTGAACTGTAGGAGAGATCCGATAACGCGGCCCGAGGTTGTTGTGGAGGGTCTTGGAAACATGAAGCGCTACTCCTGGACCTACGAGACCGAAGAGTTCGAATGGTGACATTGGGAAACCAAGTGGACGTAGCGCATTATCGGCTACATCGGCAGGAGTTCCTTCATCCATCGCATCAGTTACTTCGCCCATAAAGCGGGTAAGAAGTCGATTAACTACAAAGCCCGGCGCATCCTTACAGATGATCATCGTCTTCTTCAATTCTTTTCCAACGTTGATTGCTGTGGCAGTAGTCGCATCATCAGTTTTGGAAGTGCGTGCCACCTCAAGTAGCGGCATTACTGCAACAGGATTAAAGAAGTGGAAACCTACAACGCGCTCAGGGTGAGCAAGCCCTTCACCCATCTTCTCGACCGATAGTGATGATGTGTTGGTGGCTAGAACGCATTCAGGGGAGATGATTGCTTCAAGATCTTTAAACAATTTCTGCTTGATGGAGAGTTCTTCGAATACAGCTTCAATGATGAAATCTGCGCCAGCGAATACCGATTGATCAACCGAGCCAGATACAAGGAGTGAGAGTCTGCGACCTGCTTCCTCGCTCAATCTCTTCTTCTCAACTAATTTAGTGATTTCCGCATGAACCCAAGCCACGCCCTTATCGACACGAGCTTGATCTAAATCTGTCATCACGACTGGAACCTTGAGATTTCGCACCAGTAGGAGCGCAAGCTGCGAGGCCATTAGTCCTGCACCTACAACGCCAACCTTGGTGACTTTGCGGGCAACAGCAGGCTTTGGTGCGCCTTCTACTTTCTTCCGCTTTTTCTGGATGAGATTAAATGCATACAGAGATGCACGAAGCGGATTACCCATGACGAGATTTGCCAGGATTTCATCTTCTGCATCAAATCCTTGATCAAGAGTGTTGGTTCGGGCTGCGTAGATTAATTCCAACGCGCGACGAGGAGCTTCGATATCAGCACCGCCATATTTCTTGGCGATTGCTGCTTTTCCAGTCTCCATCGCTTTATCCCATGCTGAGAGATCGCTGGTGTAATCGGTCCGTTCTATCTTTGCTTTACCGGAGATGATCTGGGCTGCGAATTGGACTGACTTTTCAAGAAAATCTGCTGGTTCGTAGACTGCATCAACAACGCCGAGCCCTTGGGCATCTTTTGCCTTCATCATGGTGTTGTTATTGAGGGCGTTAAGGATGATGACTTGAACTGCTCTCTCTGGACCGATGAGCTTAGGAAGAATTGTTGCACCGCCCCAACCAGGGACGATTCCTAAGAAACACTCAGGCAGCGCGGTAAATGCTGTTGATGCCATGGTGCGGTAATTGCAATGCAGGCCAACTTCAAGTCCGCCACCAAGAGCAAGTCCGTTGATGAAAGCAAAAGTTGTTTTCTTGCTACGACCAAGGCGTTTGAAGACATCATGTCCGAACTTACCGATTGCAAGAGACTGGCTCTTCTCAGTTACAAAAGGAAGTCCAGAAAGATCTGCTCCCGCAGCAAAGATAAATGGCTTGCCTGTGATAGCAATGGCAACAGAGGATGAGTTTTCGGCGGCAGTAATTGCAGAATCAAGTTCTTGGAGCGACTTGGGACCCAGAGTATTGGGACGTGTGTGGTCCATGCCGTTATCGATGGTAATCAGCGAGAGGGTGCCAGTCGCACCGAACGCGGCTAAATCAATTTCACGCAAGAGCGCTTTGGTTACTACTTCTTCAGGCGCGCCAGTAGGTGTTGTCATTTCAGCCATGATTTACGCCGCCTTACCGTTGTAGTGAGGGTTCTCCCAGATAACTGTTCCACCCATTCCAAGTCCAATACACATTGTTGTGATTCCGTAACGAACATCAGGACGCTCTTTGAAACCTTCTGCAAGATTGAGAATTAAGCGAATGCCTGATGATGCCAATGGGTGACCCACCGCAATCGCACCGCCATAAATATTGACGCGAGAATCGTCATCGGCGAGACCAAAGTAATCAAGGAAGGAAAGGACCTGGATGGCAAATGCCTCATTTATCTCAAAGAGTCCAATATCTTCAATTGATAGGCCCGCTTTGGAAAGAGCCTTGAGTGTTGATGGAACTGGACCGTAACCCATGATCTCTGGCTCAACGCCTGCGAATGCAAATGTCACCATCTTCGCTTTAGGTGTAAGTCCAAGTTCTTTCGCTTTTGACTCACTTGCAAGTAGCGCGGCCGTGGCACCATCGTTTAGTCCGGCTGCATTTCCTGCAGTTACTCGTCCGGCTGGACGGAATGGAGTCTTGAGAGCGGTAAGAGCTTCGAGTGTTGTACCAGGACGAGGTGGTTCATCAACTGTTGCAACGCCCCAACCTAATTCTGCATTTCTCACTGCGACTGGAATCAAGTTAGGTTGAATCTTTCCTGCCGCGTACGCAGCTGCAGTCTTCTGTTGTGAGGCAAGCGCGTATTTGTCGGCGCGCTCTTTTGTGAGGTGAGGTAATTTGTCATGCAATCTCTCTGCAGTATTTCCCATCGACAGCGCATCAGTATCAACGAGTTTCTCGGCAAGATAACGAGGGTTTGGATCCATGCCTTCACCCATCGGATGGTTGCCCATATGTTCGACGCCACCTGCGATCGCAAGATCATAAGCGCCCATACTGATTGAGCCAGCGAGCGTTGTGATAGATGTAAGTGCGCCTGCGCACCAACGATCAATTGAATAGCCCGGCACCGTATTGGGAAGACCAGCAAGAAGCGTGGCACTTCGTCCGATATTCATACCTTGATCACCAAATTGGGTTGCGGCCGCAATCGCAACATCATCAATCTCAGAAGGTTTCACTTGTGGGTTTCGCTCGAGGAGTCCGCGGATACAACGCACGATGATGTCGTCGGCGCGCGTGCCGGAATAGAGACTTCCCGCTTTTCCAAAAGGTGAGCGGACAGCGTCGACGAGAACTACATTGGTTGAGGTAGAGGCAGTATTCATGCCGCTAGGTTACTGGCGAGTAGCCTTTTCTGACACCCATCGAATCGGGCCTTGATGCTCAATAAAGACCGTCTGGCCGACCGTGAAGTTCATAGGGCCGGCGACTCTGGCGCGGACAGAGTTCGAGAGTCCAGAAAACTCCAGTTCGAGAAGGGCGTCGTGTCCGTAGTAATTAATCCGGGAGACAGTCGCCGTAACCTGAGAGTTCAGGGGAGTCGCGCTGACATGAATCTCTTCGGGCCGGACCAAGAGTTCGCCTGAGGTTCCATCAGCGCTGTGTGGTTTGTTGCTGTGGAGCACGGAGTCATATGAGCCATCCTGTGATTTGAAGGCAGGGATAGTCACAACGTCTCCGGTGCTTTCTGCAACATCAGCTGAGATTGGTTTCAAGTAGACCTCTGCAGGGGTTCCAGATTGAACGACGGTTCCTGAGCGCATTAACGCGATGACATCGGCCGAAACCAGTGCATCTTCGCGATCGTGAGTCACCATAATCGTTGTGGTCTTCGTACTCTTGAGAAGAGCAACAACTTCTTCACTAATGCCAGCTCGCAGCGCTTGATCAAGAGCAGCGAAGGGTTCGTCGAGAAGAACCATTGCGGGCTTCATGGCAAGAGCGCGCGCAAGTGCGATACGAGTTTGCTGTCCTCCGCTGAGTTCTTGTGGAAGTCGTCTTTCGTACCCTGATAAGCCAACAAGAGAGAGCATCTCTTCGATAATGCTTCGTCGTTCATCGCGTGCCAGGTTCTTGCTCAGCGCAAAGCCAACATTGTCAGCAACGCTGAGGTGCGGAAAGAGTCCGCCTTCCTGAGGAACGTAACCGATATTGCGTTTATGTGGAGGTAAAACCAGTGAGGAGACGCTGACAAGTTGTTTACCAAAACGGATAGCGCCTTCAGTAGGCGTAATGAGCCCCGCAATTGTGCGCAGCAAAGTGGTTTTGCCACATCCAGATGGACCAAGAATCGCTGCGAAAGCACCAGCCTCAATTGTGAGATTGAGATGTGAAAGAACTTGTCGTTCTGCAAATTTCACACCGAGATCACGGATTTCAAGTGAAGTCACGAGAGATCTCCTTCGCCGCTATCACTCTTATCTGGTCGATTGATAAGAAATGTGGGAATTGCTGCAACGAGAACTAAGAGTAATGCGTAGGGAGCCGCTTCACTAAATCGAAAAATTGAGGTGTAGGTCCACATCTCTGTTGCAAGAGTTTCGAATCCCGTGGGGCGTAACATCAAAGTAGCTGGGAGCTCTTTCATTGCGGCGAGAAAAACCAGGAGAGTTCCAGAGAGGATTCCGGGCGCTGATAGTGGAAGGACCACCTTGCGCAGAGTCTGAGAGCGGGATTGTCCAAGGGTTGCTGAGATATCGAGAAGATTCTGAGGTACTCGAGAAAGGCTGGTGCGAACTGATCCAACGCTCTTTGCCATGAATAGAAGAGCGTAGGCAAATGCAAGCAATCCCAATGTTTGATAAAGCCAAGTGAACTCGGAGCCAAAAGCGACCAGCGCGAGGCCCATC
>JBEATV010000062.1:0-4417 GCA_041161815.1 Actinomycetota bacterium
GTCGACTACATCCTTGGAGTAGTTTTGTCATCGTTCCATTATTTGCGTTTGCAAATACAGGTGTGGAGATTTCTGCGACGTCGATTCGTGATGCAATTGTTTCACCGGTTGCGTGGGGAATTTTCTTCGGGCTAGTAGTCGGCAAGCCAATCGGTGTTTTGTCGGCTACTTACTTGGCGAAGAAAGTGCGTCTTGGCGAGTATCCAGAAGGAGCGCGCAACATAGATATTGCCGCCACAGGCAGCGCTGCGGGTATCGGATTCACCGTCGCAATCTTCATTGCCAATCTTGCTTTTGATGATGCACAGACTCAGGACTTGGCCGTCTTTGCTGTGATCACGGCTTCTATCGTCAGCGGTGTAATTGGCTTTCTGATCTTTAAGCTATTGGGACGACGAACCGACACAGGCAGGAATTAGTTCTTTCCGAGCCAACCCCATACTGATTCGGCACCCGAATGCCCAGTGAGATAGATATAGACAATTGCAAGAATTGCTGCAGCCGCCAAAAGAATCGAAACTAAACGTCGTACTCGGGCAGAACCAACCGTTGCTCCCGAGCGATCCATGCGCCATCGGATGAAGAGAAGTACAAGTAAGGGAATAAAAGTAAGCGGGGCTGTTTCGCCAAATTCTGCATGTCTCTCGACTTCTTTACCGAGGCGTTCTTCAAATGGTTCTCCGCTCGACTTGGCAAGAAAGAGTGAGAGTTGAGCGACCACCGCGAGAATGAGAATTGGCTTGCCATATTTTCGAGAGAAGCTAGGCCAGTAGGACATCGCAAGTGCAGAGAACGCAACAAGCGGGACTAAGACTACGGCCGCATGTACGACAAGCGGGTGGACAGGAAGTCCCATAAACAAATCAAGTGGACCACCAAGTTCATCGCCATCGTAAGAAATCATGAGAGTAGTTTAGCCAGCAACTAGATGCCCGAAGCGTGACCTTCGCTACGTGGGTCGGATCCTGCGATATAGGTTCCATTCTCAAGAACTTGAAGCAATTGGACTGCAGAGCCGTGACCGTATGCGGGAAGTTCCTGTACTGCATGGCCTTTGGCGTTGAGAGAATCTTGAGTTTCTTGAGAACAGCGATTCTCGATCTGTAGAACACCATCAAAACTCTCATCTACTGATGTTTCATTAGGTTTGTTGAGATGTTGCCATCGTGGCGCTTCTACATTTTGCTGTGGACTCATCTTCAGATCGATGGCATTAACGATAATTTGGAAATTTGCCTGTACTTGAACGTTAGCCCCTGGAGTTCCACCGACATGGGCAAGAGAGCCATCTTTATTTGTAACTGTCCAAGCATTGAGCGTATGTGCCGGCCGCTTTCCAGGCGCGATGAAATTTGGCGAATGAGGATCAAGTGAAAATCCGGTGAGTCGATTGTTCATAACAATGCCAGTACCAGGAATCGCCCATGAAGCACCAAACCCGTGAAAGACGGATTGAATCCATGAGAGCGCATTGCCATCACGGTCAGCAACGAGGAAGTACGTGGTGTCGCTGCCCTCTTGATTATGGCTAACTGGCTGATTATTAGCCTTATCGAGATCAATCTCTGCTCGTCTTTTTGCGATGTGGGAATCTCCAAGAATGTCGGCCACATTGACGTCGACATGTTCAGGATCGCCCAGAATTCGATAGCGATCTGCAAAAGCTAATTTCTTGGCCTCAACCATGAGATGAATTCGATCAGCCTCGGAGAGAGAGGCAAGGTCAGTGCCTTCAGCAATTCGTAACTCTTCTAGCAGGATCATTCCCTGACTTGGAGGTGGTTGGCCATGTACAAAGTAATCACGGTATCTCACCGAAAGCGGAGGAACCACTCGAGTTCGATGTTGATCGAGATCGTTCTGGCTAAACCAACCCTGAGAGGATGCAATTAATTTTGCGGCAATATCTCCTTGGTAGAAAGCACTACGACCCTCAGTAGAAATCTCCTTGAAACTTTGGGCTAAATCTGGCTGACGAACAAGATCACCAATTTCAAGTGAAGTCGAAATTCCAAGAGTTTCAAATAGTTTGGTATCAGGGTAGAGCTTGAGATGATGATTGATACGTCGGACGAAGCCCGAATTTGCCGGGAACCCCTCCTCTGCATATTCGATTGCGGGCGCGAGCAACTCCTCCATAGGAAGTAATCCAAATTCTTCGTGGATCGCAAACCAGGTTGAGACAAGACCAGGAACTGTTGCTGCGCGAAAACCATGTTTATCTATTCCATTGGGAAATGCTTCAGCTGTTGCAGAGTGTGGCGCTTCACCACTTCCATTAAATGCAAGATTGCTTTTGTCAGATGATTTATAAGAAATAACGAATGCATCGCCGCCAAGATGCGATGCGCCAGGTTCGACGACGCAAAGTACAGCGCTAATAGCGATTGCAGCATCGGCGGCTGAGCCACCTTTTCTCAGGATTTCAATGCCTGCAGAAACTGCTAACGGCTGGCTCGCGGCTGCCACACCATTTCGTGCAAAAACATTTCCACGATGAGTGTTCTGGGCTGCCATGTCCCAAGGTTAGTGGGGGAGAGCACGGTTTGTGAGAAACACCTGCTAGCACCCTAGTTTGGTAGGTGAAAAATGGGGGACGATTAGCGCATGAACAGTTTAGGCAAGAAATTTGTACAGCGATTGAGGGAAGTTTTCTACCTCGTTCTCTCATTTCCCATTTCAGTATTGTTCTTTGTACTTGTGATGATAGGACTCAACTTTGGAACCTTCATCCCGATAGCTGCGGTCGTCTTCCTGCTTGTATTGAGCGCTATGGAGTATGTCGCAAGGTTCGAAATCACGCGGACAAACAAGATTCTGGGCACAGATTTCAGAGTGGTTGAAGATTGGTTTGGAAATCCATTGTTTTCTTGGGAAGGCGTGCGAGAGCGCGTAACCTCCATAAGGGTCTGGATGGCGGTCGGTTACATCTTTATCTCATTTGGTTGGTCGATTTTCTCATTCGTTTTAGTGGTGTTGGGAGTCTCGGGACTTGCTGTTGCGCTCTTATCTCTTGGAATTATCGCGCTCTCTAACTTCAATCGCTCATTTGAAGTGGTAGACAACGGTGATTTTTTTCGCGGTAGCATCTCATTCAACGATGACCTCGGTAAGGTGAGATTGGAATTTGGCGATGCGACTGATACCGGGTTCGTAAATTGGGATTTCACTTCAAACTGGACTCTAGTATTTGGACTCCTCTTTACTTTTCTTGCACTGTGGATCATTCCGAGAAACGCGCGCGCGATGGCTGCGATGACCGAAGGATTACTTTCCGGAACTTTTCTACCAAAGGTGGAAGAGCAACTGACTAAGCTGCGAAGCCGAAAGAAAATTAGCGAGCGCGATATCCGCGAAGCTATGAATCAAGAGTCACTACAACCGCAGTTATCAGAACTTTCGAATCGCGAACGAGAGATCTTGGCATTGATGGCGCAAGGAAAGTCCAATGCGGGCATAGCAAAAGCTCTCTACATAACAGAAGGCTCTGTGGAAAAGCACATTTCAAATATCTTGAGCAAGCTTGAACTCAAGCCAGGCGACGATAATCACAGGAGAGTTTTGGCCGTTCTTACTTATCTTGGAATCAATCCCACTAACGGTGAGGGGTATAAGGTCTAGGCATGAGTAGCATCAAGATCGAGTTCAAGAATCTCTCGAAAGAATTTAAGGATGTTCGGGCGGTCTCAGATTTCTCCGCACAAGTCTTGTCTGGACGTGTGACGGGATTTCTCGGTCCTAACGGAGCTGGCAAGAGCACAGCGCTGCGTTGTCTCTTGGGTTTAGTAACGCCCACTGGTGGTGAGGCGCTCATCAATGGAGGGGCATATAGCGCGCTTCATGAGCCGATTCGACATGTTGGCGCAGTACTCGATAGCCGCGGATTTCATCCCGGTCTCACTGCATTGCAGAACATGAAGGTCATGGCAAGTGCTTCTGGTGTTGATTTTGCACGTATCGACGAAGTTCTCACATTAGTAGATCTGGAACATGCGGCGAAAAAACGAACCAAAGGTTTCTCACTTGGAATGAAGCAACGTCTCTCTCTTGCTATTGCCATGTTGGGCGATCCTGAAATCTTGGTACTTGATGAACCAGCAAATGGACTTGATCCACTCTGGGGATTGTCTGGCTTCGAGAGTTTGTTCAGAAGTTGGCTGCTGAAGGTCGCACAATTCTCGTTTCCTCACACCAATTAGCAGAGATGCAGAACACCGTTGATGATGTGATGATCATCAATCGCGGAGTGCTCGTAGCACAAGGAACAATTGATGAAATTCGTCAGGGCAAGTCATTGGAGGAAGCGTTTCTCGAACTAACCATGAGGAGAAGCGCATGAGCGAGTTACTTCAATCAGAACTCCGTAAGCTGATTTATCTTCGAGCTAACTGGTTGTTGCTATTGTGGTCCGGAATTT
>JBEATV010000025.1:0-10884 GCA_041161815.1 Actinomycetota bacterium
GTCTTCCGCTTATTAGCGGATTGCATCGCACGGAAATCTGACATGCGTTTATTTAGAACTTGACGTTAGGGACGTTGCGAATCTGTGGATCTTCTACTTCATAGAATTCGCGCTCGCCAACTTTGGCAAGGCCAACGAAAAAGCTAGTGGGGATGGTTTTTACCGCAGTATTGAGAGTGCGAACATTGTCGTTATAGAACTGGCGAGCAAAGGAGACTTTATTCTCGGTGGTGGAGAGTTCTTCCTGTAGTTGTAGGAAGTTAGTAGAAGCCTTGAGGTCTGGGTATGCCTCAGCGACTGCAAGTAATCCACGCAGAGCGTTAGTGAGCGCGCCATCAGCGGCTGCGACTGCAGGAAGAGTTGATGCTGTGGTTGAGGCAGCGCGCGCTTGGACAACTTTCTCGAGCGCTTCCTTTTCATGCGATGCATAACCTTTGACGGTCTCGACGAGATTAGGAATCAGATCAGCGCGTCGCTTGAGTTGGACTTCAATCTGGGCGAATGCTTCATCGACTTGGATGTTGAGTCGAACTAATCTGTTGTATTGCAGAATCGCGTACACGACAAAGAGTGCGACTGCGATGATGATAAGTAACGATGCGTCCATGGGACCAATCTACTGAAGTTGAGAGATTATTGAATCTCGGTTTTATGGAAATTCAACCAAGACTTGCTTGGGGTTGGACCGCGCTGACCTTGGTAGCGCGAACCATAAACTGCTGAACCGTAAGGATGCTCAGCGCTTGATGAGAGTCTGATGAGACAGAGTTGGCCGATCTTCATGCCGGGATATAACTTGACCGGCAGGTTGGCGACGTTAGAGAGCTCGAGAGTGATGTGTCCGCTAAAACCTGGGTCGATGAAACCTGCAGTGGAGTGGGTGAGGAGACCGAGACGACCAAGTGAGGATTTACCTTCGAGGCGTCCTGCGATGTCATCTGGCAGAGTGATTACTTCATAAGTAGAGGCAAGTACGAATTCGCCGGGATGAAGGATGAAGAAGTCATCGGGCGCGACTGCGACTTCGCGGGTGAGCTCTGATTGTTCGACTGATGGGTCGATAACTTCGTACTTATGGTTTTCAAAGACGCGGAAGAAACGGTCCAGGCGCACATCGACGCTCGAGGGTTGGATCATCTTCGGTTCAAAAGGTTCTACTTGAACCCGGCCAGCCTTAATTTCGGCGGCGATATCGCGATCGCTAAGCAACATGGTTAGCGACCCTACACCCTGGGCGCGCTCATCTTGCGTAAGTTACTCGCCAGTAGCATTCTTGGCTCATGGGCCATTACATAGCAAATCTCCGCGATATTGAATTCTGCCTCTTTGACCTCCTGGATCGTGAATCGATTCTCGGCAAGGGCATCTACTCCGACGTTGATCGCGCAACCGCGATGGGGATGTTGGAAGAAGTAAAGCGACTCTGCGAGAACGATCTCGCTGATTCCTTTATTGAAGGAGATCGCAAAGGAACTGATTTCAATAAAGCAACAGGTGATGTGAAGGTGCCTGAAAGTTTTAAGAAGTCATATCGCGCGTATGTGGATGGTGGTTGGGGAATGGTTGATGTCCCTGCCGAACTTGGTGGAACAGAGATTCCTCCATCAGTTCGTTGGGCGATTGCTGAGATGGTTCTTGGTTCAAATCCTGCAGTCCATATCTATGCCTCAGGTTTTGCGTTCGCACAGGTCGCACATGTCTTGGGTGATGACCGCCAGAAGAAACTTGCTCGGCATATGGTTGAAAAAGAGTGGGGCGCAACCATGATGCTCACTGAACCAGATGCTGGTTCAGATGTCGGTGCTGGTCGATCCAAAGCTGTAAAGCAAGCGGATGGAACATGGCACATTACTGGAACAAAGCGTTTCATTACTTCCGGTGATGCAGACTTATTCGAAAACATTGTGCACTTCGTTCTTGCACGCCCTGAAGGTCATGGACCAGGAACAAAAGGTCTCTCACTCTTCTTGATTCCAAAATTCATGTTTGATTTTGAAACTGGCGCGATTGGTAAGCGCAATGGCGTATATGTAACAAATGTTGAACACAAAATGGGCCTCAACGTTTCCTCCACTTGCGAAATGAATCTTGGCGAGAAAGAGCCAGCTGTTGGTTACTTGCTCGGTGAAGTTCATGACGGAATCGCCCAGATGTTTAAGATTATTGAGTTCGCTCGCATGATGGTCGGAACTAAAGCAATTTCAACGCTTTCTGCGGGTTACCAACAAGCTCTGTCATATGCCAAGACTCGCGTTCAAGGTGGCGATATGAAGGATATGGCGAATAAAGCCAGCCCTCGCGTCACAATCATTAATCATCCAGATGTCCGTCGTTCGTTGATGACACAGAAAGCGTATGCCGAAGGTATGCGCGCGCTCGTGTTGTACACCGCATCGATCCAAGATGAAGTGTTGCTCGCAAAAGCAGCCGGTAAGTCTGAAGATGAAATCAAAGATCTAGAGCATCTCAATGATTTGTTGTTGCCGATTGTGAAGGGTTATGGATCTGAGCGTGCATGGACGCTGCTTGGAACAGAATCACTTCAGACATTTGGTGGATCAGGTTTCACACAAGATTGGCCGCTCGAGCAATATGTTCGTGATGCAAAGATCGATACCCTGTATGAAGGAACGACTGCGATCCAAGGTTTGGATTTCTTCTTCCGTAAGATTGTTAAAGATAATGGCCGCGCGCTCACCAAGCTCGCTAAGGAAATCGGCAAGGTTGCTGCAAGTGGCGGCAACAATGCGACCGAGAAGGCTGCTCTTGCTAAGGCTCTGGAAGATATGCAGGGCATCATTGGACAACTTGTTACTCACGCGCTTGCAAGCCAAGAGAATCCATCTGAGATTTATAAGTGCGGACTTAATACCTCTCGCCTATTGATGGCGGTTGGCGATGTCATCATCTCGTGGTTGTTGCTCCGTCAAGCAGAGATTGCTGCTACCAAGATTGGTAGCGCAACCGGTAAAGAGAAAGATTTCTATGAAGGAAAGATTGCCGCTGCGCGATACTTCATTCATAACTTCTTGCCATTGATTACCGCTACTCGCGCCATTGTTGAGCGCGAAGATGGCGAGATCATGAAGGTCTCAGAAGCCGCCTTCTAAGCAGGTAAGGTACGCGGATGCTCACAAAGCTCCGCGGCGAGATCTACCTATTCTTTGGGGCCTTTCTCTTTGCCTTCAACGGCATCATCTCCAAGATCGTCCTGATTGATGGGCTCTCGGCTTGGCGCTTAACCCAGATCCGTACGGGCGGGGCTTTCCTTATTCTCTTCGCGATCTATGCGACCTTCCGCCGACGTGAATTGAAGCCAACTCGAGCAGAACTTCCATGGTTGATTGCTTTCGGTGTTGTTGGCGTCGCGATGGTCCAAGCTTTCTACTTCGTCGCTATCGAGCGGATGTATGTAGGGGTTGCGTTACTTATTGAATTCACAGCCCCAATCTGGATTCTGCTCTTTCTGCGCTTTGTGATGAAGAAGCATGTACCAACTTCGCTCTGGTATGCGATCTTGCTCAGTTTCTCTGGCTTATTGATGATCACGCAGATCTGGGATGGTTTATCACTTGATCGCATTGGGTTAATTGCGGCATTCCTTGATGCTCTGGCTTTGGCAGGATATTTCTTGATTGGTGATCGGTTGGGCCAGACCATGTCGAGCGCTGCAATCGCGACCTGGGGTTTTGGCGTGGCCAGCGCACTTCTACTATTTGTCCTACCGGTCTGGAATTTTCCGACTGATGTCTTCAGTAAAGATATGGAGTTATTGGGTCGATTTAGTGATCACACTTTGCCGGGTTGGATGTTAATTCTCTGGATAGTTGTTATGGGAACAATCGCGCCTTATCTATTTGTTGTCAGTGGTCTCAAACTTCTCTCAGCTTCCACGGCGAGCGTTTTTGGAATGATCGAACCAGTCATGGCAGGAATGTTTGCTTGGTGGTGGCTGAGTGAGAGCCTTAATGGGATCCAGCTCATCGGGTGCGTTGTAGTAATTGTCGGTATCTTTATTGCCGATAAGGCTCGAGCAAAGGCAGGCGGACATTGAGCGCAGAGTTTGAGGCAATCTTTAAAGCCAACGAGGAGTATGCGAACTCCTTCAAATCAAGCGATTTAACGGGGCGAGCGGCTCAAGAACTTGCGATTGTGACGTGTATGGACTCGCGTATAGACCCCTTGCGAGTAGTGGGAATGAAGTCAGGCGATGCGAAGATTTTACGTAATGCTGGTGCACGCGTGACTGATGACGTACTTCGTACTTTGATTCTTGCTACCTACTTGCTCAATGTAAAGAGAGTTTTGGTTATGCCACACACTGATTGCAGAATGGCGAGCGGTACTGAGGAACAAGTACACCAAGCAATCTTTGATGCATCTGGAGTTGATACTCGCTCGATCGAGATTCGAACTGTGACCGACCAAAGAGCGGCGCTTGAGAAAGATGTAACGCGAATTAGAACTTATCCATTGCTTCCGAAAGATTTAGAAGTAAGTGGTGCGATATTTGATGTGAAGAGCGGAAAGCTTGAGAAGATAATTTAGTTATCTTTAACGAATTTTTCTGGGGCAGAGTACTTAGGCGCAATATCGCCGAATTTTGCAAAGTGAAGTAGAGATGCAACCGTAATCGTACGAGTTGGTCCGTTACGGTGCTTAGCAACAATGAGATCAGCTTCGCCCGAACGGTTCTGGGAGTCATACATATCATCGCGGTGTAGCAAGATAACAACGTCAGCGTCCTGCTCGATAGAACCAGATTCACGGAGGTCAGAGAGCATCGGTTTCTTATCCGAGCGCTGTTCAGGGGAACGATTGAGCTGGGAGATAGCGACAACAGGAACATTGAGTTCTTTGGCGAGCAACTTCAATTGGCGAGAGAACTCGGAGACTTCTTGTTGGCGGTTTTCAACGCGCTTGCCAGAAGTCATGAGCTGGAGGTAATCGATGACAACGAGCTTGAGGTCGTGGCGCTGCTTGAGGCGGCGGGCTTTAGCGCGGATCTCCATCATGGAGAGGTTAGGTGAATCATCAATAAATAAAGGCGCTTCGCTGACTTCACCCATACGACGAGCAAGGCGTGACCATTCTTCATCGCTGAGGGTTCCGGAGCGGATGTTGTTGAGAGCTACGCGCGCTTCTGCAGAGAGCATACGCATTGTGATTTCAGAGCGGCTCATTTCAAGAGAGAAGATGACAGAGCAATCACCATTGTGAATCGCAGCGTGACGTGCGATATCAAGACCAAGAGTTGATTTACCAACAGCGGGACGTGCAGCAATAACAATCATGTTTCCGGGATGGAAACCATTAGTGAGTACATCAAGATCTTTGAAACCAGTCTTGATACCTTCAGCGATATCACCAGATTGCATCTTCTCAATCTGATCAAGGGCTGCTGGGATTAATGAATTAAGTTGGACGAAATCTTCACCAGCGCGACGTTCGGTTACTTGATAGACCTCTTGTTCGGCCATATCAACGATGCCATCAACATCACCTTCGGCGGCATAACCGAGTTGGACAATCTTTGTGCCAGCTTCAACAAGACGGCGTGCGATTGCGCGTTCGCGAACAATCTTTGCGTAGTAACCCGCGTTAGCAGCGGTAGGGACTGCAGAAATCAAAGTGTGTAGATAAGGAGCGCCGCCAGCGCGTGCGATCTCACCGCGCTTAGTGAGTTCGGCAGAAACAGTCACCGCATCAGCAGGTTCGCCGCGTCCGTAGAGATCAACAATGACATCGAAGATTAATTCGTGTGCTGGGCGATAGAAATCGCGATGACGTAAGACTTCAACTACTTCGCCAATCGCATCTTTAGATAACAACATTCCGCCGAGAACAGATTGTTCGGCAACTAAATCTTGAGGCGGCGTCCGATCAAATTCGGGTGTACGACGATCGTCGTAATTTGGGACCTCTGCCAGACTCATGTGCGTATCTTCTTGCTCTGCACTGACATCGCCTAATGGAGCGATTTACGCTGTGCGCCCGGCTGTGTGAAACCCACCTACATCTGTGGGTAACTAGCTCTTTTCCTGTGTAGAGCTTGTGGATGGATTGTGGGTAACTCAGCTTTTCTCAAGGAAAGCGCAGGTGAGTGGCGCACGAGGGTGTGGGTAAAGATTTATTTCAGATTCTCACTAAATGAGATTTTGCAGAGGTTCTTCAAGAAATGAAAAACGGCCCGCGTATGAGGCGGGCCGTTTTTATGAAACGTAAATTAGTTAAGCAACTACATTGACGGTGATGTTTGCGGCAACACCAGTCATCAAAGAGACCTTGGCAGAGTGCTTGCCGAGATTCTTTACATGCTTAACCAATTTGATCTTGTGGCGATCGATATCAAGACCGGTTGCGCTCTTGATGACAAGTGCGATGTCTTTTTCAGTTACTGAACCGAAGAGACGGCCAGTTGAACCAACCTTGGCTTTAATCTCGAGAGTTGCATCTTCGAGTTTTGCCTTGATCTCATTTGCATGATCCTTATCGCGGATCTCACGGTTTTGGCGTGCGCGACGGATGCCTGCGATCTGAGTTTCTCCACCTTTTGACCATGCGATTGCAGAACCACGTGGCAGAAGGAAATTACGTGCATAACCATCTTTGACGGTTACGACATCACCTGGATGTCCGAGGCCAGCTACTTCGCGAGTAAGAATGAGTTTCATGAGTCGCTCTCCTTATCGCGCAGTCGATGTGTAAGGAAGAAGCGCGACTTCGCGGCTGTTCTTCACGGCATCTGCGATCTGACGTTGGTGTTGTGTGCATGCGCCGGTAACACGACGAGCGCGGATCTTTCCGCGATCAGAGATGTACTTGCGAAGGGTCGCTACATCTTTGTAATCGATGTAGGTGACCTTGTCACGGCAGAAGCTGCATGGCTTCTTCTTGAACTTCTTATTTAACGCTGGAGAAACCTTTGGTTTCTGCTTCAGCGTCCGGTTGGAACGTGCTCCCATTGTGGTGCTCCTTGTTTTGGGCCCGCTTTATTGAAAGCGGAATGGTTTGGTTATTTAGAAGGGTGGTTGGTCGTCTGCAGTGGTGGATGTCCATCCGCCGCCGACGTTTGAAGGTGTTGACCAGGGGTCATCAGAAGATTCTGTGGGTGCGGAGAAGCCGCCAGCATTTCCACCTTGACGTGTTGTCTTGGTGACCTTGGCGGTTGCGTTGCGTAGTGATGGACCGACTTCATCGACCTCTACTTCAAAGACGGTGCGCTTTTCGCCCTCTTTGGTTTCGTAGGAGCGCTGCTTGAGACGACCAGAAACAATGACTCGCATTCCACGAGTAAGAGATTCTGCGACGTTTTCTGCGGCTTGACGCCAGATCTGACAGTTAAGAAAGAGAGTGTCTCCGTCTTTCCATTCATTTGTCTGGCGATCCATGTAACGCGGTGTTGATGCAACGGTGAACTTTGCGACTGCAGCACCTGAAGGTGTGAAGCGAAGTTCGGGATCGTTAGTTAAGTTACCAACGAGAGTGATTTGTGTATCTCCGGCTGCCATTTTTATCCTCTATCTACTTTATGTGGTCTCTACTTATGTGCGGATTTATTCGGGACGGACAACTTTTGTACGAAGCACTGCTTCGTTCAAGTTAAGTTGACGATCCAACTCTTTGATTGCTGCAGGTTCACAGTGCATATCGACGACGGCATAGATTCCTTCGCTCTTCTTAGCGATTTCGAATGCCATACGACGCTTGCCCCAGATATCGAGCTTGTCGACTCGTCCACCTGATTCTTTGATGATCTTGAGATATGTCTCAAGGCTTGGTGCAACTGTGCGTTCTTCTAGATCGGGATCTAGGATCACCATTAGTTCGTAGTGACGCATGCGTTAACCCACCTCCTTTGGACTCATTCGGTCACGGTCTTTCCGCGACAGGAGGGTTGCTGCGATTCACTTGGGAAGACCTTGGATAAGGGCTTCAAGTGAAGGAGGGTAAGCCTAGCCGTGGGTACTGTCAGGGAGAAATTCGAGCAGATTGCCCTGTGCATCACGCTGGGCTGTGGAGCGGGCGGTTAGAGCCGTGCGAATCAGAGTGGTGGAGAACCAGGTGAGCCCTGCGATGCGGATCAGGATTGTGAGGGCGTAGAAGGTTTCAGGGATTCCAAATTTCGCGCCCGTGTAGCTCGCAAGATATTGCCAGATTGCAAAGTGATAGAGCGCTTCGCTTCCTTGCCAGACCCAGAATGCAGCGCGCTCTTCTCTCTTTGTCATTGCCAGGATTGCAAGTGGAGTTAACCAGAGAATGTATTGCGGTGAATACACCTTGCTGATCGTGACAAATGCGGCGACAGTTAAAAAAGCAACAGTCATCAGATTTGCAAAGTCACTCCGTGCTTGTGCAACAGCGAAATAGAAGATGCCGATTGCGCCGAGTGCAAGCAGGAAAGCGATGATGGTGAGGTTGTTGGTATTTCCCTGTGGAAGATTAAGAAGAGTAGCGGCATACCAGATAGAACCAAGATCGTTATCGCGTTCGATATTAAGTTTGAAGAAACGCCACCAACCATCGAAGTTGTACATCGCAACAGGAATATTGATGGCTGACCATGCACCGATGGTGATCAGTAGGTATCTGATGAGATTGGCAATTTCTCTTTGTTTCCAGAAGATGAGTGCGATTCCAAAGAGAATAACTCCAGGATAAAACTTGGTTGCGATTGCGATTCCCATGAAGAGCGCGGATAAATCCATCTTTCGATCTTTATAGAAGTAGATAGAGAGAAGAGCAAAGAGAACCGCGTAGATATCCCAATTGATAAATAGCGAACCGATGACTGCGGGAGCTATGGGAAAGAGCGCAACAAATTCTGGTTTGAGTCGCCAGAGAATAAGTACAGAGAGAAATAGAAGTAGCGTGATGAGCACGATATTGAGGTCAAAATATGGGCGATATCCGTTGGGATCGCTGATGAACTTTCCCGTAGCCCACATAACGATGCCAGTAATCACTGGATACTCCACAGAGTTTTCAGCAGATGCATATGGCCATTTGTCAGCGCTGATATCGCGCGCGCCATAGAGCGCAGATATATCGGAATAACACATGTGGACATAGACATCCGGGCTACCCCAACCAGATCCGCGGCAATGATTGAACTTTGCGAAAGAAAGTAGAGCTGCAATGAGCGCTACAACAGCGACGATACGGGCGCTTTTTGTCATCTCTTCACTGTCACGGCGTTGGGAGCAAATACTTCTTCAGCGCTTTAGTACAGAAATCACGGAGATCTTTATTTGTTCCTTCAAGATCTGCAGTCGTGCACCAATTCGCAGCATCAGCAGGTGCAATGGTGGGAATCGGATTTGGAATCGGAGTCGGTTCAGAACCACCAATATAAGTAGGCGGTGTGAAATCTAATTTTGGTTGGCCTTTGAGCGCGACTTTCATATACGCGTTCCAGATACGAGCTGGGAAACTTCCACCCGTAACTGAGTTAAGTCCACCAATACCGTTGAGTGATTGCGTGGCATCGTCACGATAAAAGGCGATTGATGTTGCAAGTTGGGGCGTGTAACCCGTAAACCAGGCTGATGCGTTGGATTGTGATGTTCCAGTCTTGCCAGCCGCAGGTCGACCAAAACCACGAAGTGCTGATGACGCGGTACCTGCGCGGACAACTTCACCTAGCGCGTAATTCAGATCCGCCATAACTGCTTCGTCAAATACTTGTTCGGTTTCAATCCGAGCTTGATAAAGAATTCCCTTATTTGAACCAAGTACTTCTTTTACCAAGAATGGCTTGGCTTTGACTCCGTTTGCTGCGAAAGTAGCAAATGAATTAGCGACATCAATTACGCGTGGGCTAGCAACTCCAAGAACTACCGAAGGAGATGCAACCATCGCAACGTTTTCTGGAATTCCTGCGCGACGAGCGGCTTCAATAACTTTATCTACGCCGACTTTGATTCCGAGTGGAACATAAATCGTATTAACAGAGGTAGCGCTAGCGCGGAGCAGATCGATATCGCCAAATGATTTATTGCCGTAATTGGAAACTTCATAAGGGCGGCCATTGAAATCATCGAAAATCTTTGGTCCATCGCCATTCCATACCGTGGCAAGTGAAATTCCTTGCTCTAACGCTGCAATAAGCGCAAATGGTTTGAAGGTAGATCCTGCTTGTGTAATTCCTTGGGTCGCATCGTTGAGTTGGCGCTCGAGGTAATCCTTTCCGCCATACATTGCAACGATTTCACCAGTACCAGGTCTGATCGAGACCAAACCAATATGAAGATTGTCAGGAGCTTTTTTCGGGGCTTGGCTAAAGACAGCAGCTTCAGCAGCGATTTGAGCATCCTTCTCAAGTGTTGTGCGGACAGTAAGGCCGCCAATCATTAACTGTTCATCAGCAAATCCGAGCGAATTGAGTTCTTTACGAACCGCTTCAATCAGATGTCCTTTATTGCCAGCGAGTTGTCCGGTTGAAAGTCGTGGGCGGATGCTTGGAACTTTCTTCTTATATCTCTCGGCATCTTCTTTCGAGAGCCAGCCTTCGCCCTCCATATTGTTCAGAACATATTTGTAACGGGCCTCAAGACGCTCTTTGTTACCTTCACGATATTCGGGATCGTAATAACCAGGTGAACGCAGAATTGAAGCTAATACCGCCGCTTGTGGAATAGTGAGTTGATCTGCGCTGCGGCCAAAGTAAACCTGGGCGCCAGTTTCAACGCCATACGCGCCGCGGCCAAAATAGATGGTGTTGAGATAGTTTTCGAAGATCTCATCTTTAGAGAGTTGGTTCTCTAACTTGATTGCAATGATTAATTCGATGATCTTACGTTGGATGGTGCGATCTGGAGTTAAGAAAGCAGTTTTCGCATATTGCTGAGTGATTGTTGAGCCACCTTGTAATCCGCGACCAAG
>JBEATV010000002.1:0-69159 GCA_041161815.1 Actinomycetota bacterium
CGCTTGAGCGCGAAAGCGGTCAACGGGTTGTTAGCTCAGTTGGTAGAGCAGGTGACTCTTAATCACCGGGTCGTAGGTTCGATCCCTACACAACCCACTGAAAGGTTCAAGGAATTGAGCGTACAAGTACTTCTGACGAGACTCTCAGAGGTTATCGGTTTCTGGGTTGATTAACTATTTTGTAATCCGAATTTGATCTAGAGTTCCATGCATTATCACTTCAATTGTGATGCCCTCAATTGTGACTTTATCTCCTGTTCGTAATAAAGGATCTTGTGTTTCAGGAGCAAAACAAGCAGCTTTTTCAAATTTTCGGTCGGCAGGAGTTGCGTGTTTGAACATTTCCTCATTGTGACCTTTTGTTGCATCATAAGAGTAAACAAGAACACCTTCTCTATATGATTCTGGTGTACAACCAAATTTGGTTACACGGCGAGATTCTACGATAACCGCCTTCTCATCACTAATTTTTATAACAGCCACTTTAACTCCAGGTGTCTTATCGTTTAAAGGCACCAAAGTTAATTCGGTGGTTTTCAGATTAGTTGAATCCTGGCAGTAGACCTGGTCATCTTCTAGCCAACCTGCAACATATCGGAGCCATCCAGCTAAATCTCTCGCGGGTCCGGCATCACTTCCCATAAGTTCCAAGGCTTGGAAAGGCGTAGAAATCCTCGAAGTACCTACGTGAGGGATGCCAATTGCATGGCCAAATTCATGTGTCCAATATTGCCAATAAACCTGTCCGGCAACATCGAATACTGAACCTAGAATTGTAAAAGAATCTAAAGCACCTTCTTGGGTAGTAGTGATTTTCATTTCCTTGTCCCAAGGAAATCCTTGGCCACTTTCCGGCACAATCCTTTGACCCTTCGGAAGTATAAAATTTGCAGTTTTGATGCCAGTGAAGTCAAAGACTTTATCTACTTCCGGTAAAGCTTTTCTAAAGAAGTCTCGTACCTGGGGGCTTCGAGTTGGATCATCTGAATAATCAATCTTGTATTCGGTTGATAAGCCAGGCAGCCTCACCCACTCATTCGCAATCTCCCATTCGATCTTCATTCTGCCGCCACTTACCATTTCATACCATTCGGCAGCCAATTTCAATTGAGAATCTATTCTTTTTTTGAAGTCTTTGTCTCCAGGCAAATCTGCAAAGTCAACTGGAATCAACGCCCATTTAAGCGTTCCAGAATTTGGAGTTCTTGGAGCAATTCGAGGAAATCCCGTAGGAAGGTCAGCGCGAACCGTGCTGTTTTCTTTAATCTGGCAAGTGCTTACATTCAGACTTGGCACAGTTGGGGCCATATATACAACATTCTTGAGAGTAATGGGAGCAGGGGAAGGGAAATTGAAATTTCCTGGATGTAAATTCTGTGCCCAGTACAAGGTGGTGTCATTACTTCCTGGATGATTTTCTTTGTACGGAATGCACACCAATTCAAAGATTTGATTTGGCATTTTCTCGTAAATATTTGTACAAGGTTTTCCAACTAAAGGGTCAACCCAGTTGCTCGATGGAGTTGGGGATGGTGAAGGGTTCTGATTAGACGCTTGAGTATTTGATGGGCTTGGCGACGGACTAGGAGTAACCGAAGGCGCAACTGATGGACTTGGGGTTGGGGATGGTGAAGGATCTGAAGTCTTAGCTCCTGAAGCCGATTTGGTTGAAACGCCCTTACTCCAAACCAATTTCTTGCCGCTCTTTATGCAGGTGAACTTGTTTCCTTTATATGTCTTGCTCAAGCCTTGCTTCGGACAACTTGCTCCCGCCTTCGGGTTGGGAGCAGCAATTGCAGTTGAGGCAGAGAGAATTAGTGCTAGAACTAGGGCTAGGACGCGTCCTCGCATAGGTAAAGTTTATAACTCGCACCCTCCCGTTTCTAGGCACATGGCGTGTCTACTTATCACCGGGTCGTAGGTTCGATCCCTACACAACCCACTTTGTAGAGCGTGGCCAACACTTAGAAGGTTGGCCTTCAACTCCTGAATCTAGCTTCTAAAAGTGACGATCTTGGAACTACTGTCCTTCGGATCTACTGACATTTGAGTCTTTACTTCTGAAACGGAATGACTTTCAGTTTCTTCTTCTCGTTGATAATGAGAATCTCATCGCTGGCAGTCTCCTTGATTAACTCGATGACTTTCTCTCGCTCCCAACTAACATGCCCATCAAGACCCTCTAGATCCATAAGGCCTTTTCCGGCTTTCTCGCCTTTCATGCCTACGCCATCAACTTTTTTCGCGCCATTCGACCCATCAACCTCTTTTCCAAGGAGTGAGTCCCACATCTGAACGGAGCCGCCGAATTGATCTTGAATGGAACGTGCCAAAACGGGGTCCTTGGGACCGACTAAGACTATGAACTTATCTTTCTTGGGCTTACGCACATTGATGGTTCTCTCGTGGCGATAAATACTCCAGTGATACCAACCGATTGCAGCATTAGCAATCAAGATTGAGACCGGGAATCGAATCTCGCGCAAAGTTGCATTGCCAAGTTGGCTATTAAGCAGATCATCCAAAAAGATGAAGACTCCAGTTAGAACTGAGATAACAGCCGCAATGGAGGCAACGCCGAACAACATGAGAAGAAAGATGCGACGCGTGGGCGAACTCTGTTCGTGACCATCAACGGCCACATGACGCTCAATTCGCTGCCAGAAGAACCACCAGACAGGTGAGCCAACCAGAATTAAAGTAACTGCAACCAGCAAGGTATTTGTAGAACTTGCCGTTGAAATAACTTCGCCCGGTGTCACGCTCTCCAAAATTGCAACCATAATCATCATCAAGCCGGCGGCAGCTGCAATCAGGCTTACCCCTGAGATGATGTATTCATATACTCGTCGAATTTCTCCACGGCCAGATTCTGAAGTGGAGTCCTTACTGAGTTCAGACTCTTCTGCCCGAGCAACTACGCGCGCGTGATACCACCAGACTGCAAAGCCAGCGACCGCGCTTCCCACCGCACTTGAAGTTTTTCCAAAGTGCTGCGCGGCAAGATTGCTCTCGGTCTCTCCAAAGAACCAGACCAGAGCATCAAAGAGCACAACGCTGCTGGAAACAATGAGAGTGATGAATCCACCAGCGACGCCTGCTAACAGAACATAGGAATACCAGAGCAATTCGCGCTTGAGATTCTCTCCGATTCGCAGCCAATACTGGTACCAAACAGGTAAGCCAACAATGATGAGAATAATTGCTTCAACCGAAGGGTTAGTCCGCTCTAGAAGTATGGACTTGTCATCGGTACTCAGTGCTAGACGTGCAACGCTGGCTACGAGATTGCCAACACCGACGCTCAATACACCAAGACCAATCAGTGATCCCACAATGTAATGCGCGCGTGACTCATCTTCGCGGCTCGTTGCGTCAATCAATTGCCAATGAACAATCCAGACCAATCCCCACACAAGGAATCGTGAGAGCTTCTGGCCACTGAAGTTGTCATTTCCCAACGCCCACAACAAAACTCCATACGCGGCCGTCATCGAAGTAATCAAAGCAGTCACAGAGACAACACTTAAATATGCATTCCACGCAACAGAGTGACGTTCTGATGGATCTTCTGCCAGCGTCTTTTTTGTCCATCGTCCAACCGCGAGATAGAGAGGGATTCCGACGAGTGCGAAAGTTATATCTCGCGCCAAATCAGTCCGACTCTCAGCGATAACTTGTCCCGAATCAAAGAGACGCCCGATTAAACCTGAGACGCCCGATACTGAAACAGCCAAGAGTCCGAAGAGCAACGCATATTGAAAGAGCCTACGAATCGAGAATGTGCTGGGTGCGCCTTGTGAATCACGGCTAAAAAGTTTCTTTGCAACGACAATGATGATTACCAAAAAGGCAATCGGAATAAGAAATCCAAAAATCACTTTGTAGGCTCCTCACATGAGTAAAGAGGCCACGGAATTCCAAGAATTCGCCAGCTTCCGCCCTCTCGAGCAAGGCGATAGTTATGTGATTCAACGTAGTAATCATCAAATGGTCCACCCGATGAAATATCAACAGTGATTTCGATAAATGCTTTGTCTCCCGTGACTTCTGTGTCTGCGAGATTCACTCGGACTGTTTCAGGCATCCAGCTGCGATCAATATCTGAGGCATCGCATGTCGTCGTTGAAGAGAAATATCCAGCCGCATCTTCACTCTTGCCCTCAATAACGGCTTTGAGGAAGAGTTGAACTACCCCTTCAGGAGAAGTGGCTGATAGCTCCTTAATCTCCTTTGATGAGGAAAGAAGCGCTGCAACCGCCGCCAAGACAAGGGTAAAACTGACTATTACAGCCAATATGCGATTTGAAGAGCGACGTGCATCAAGAGGCGCATCAACGGGATTCTCAGGCATGCTTAAAGTATCTCCTACTTCCCTTAATTTACATCGCGTCAAGAGCGTATTTGCCTCGTGTAAAGCACATTTATTACCATAATTCCGTGAGCCTTCAGAAGATCATCTTGTATTACGGTTTTGCGCCGGTTGCTGATCCTGAAGCGCTTCGACTCTGGCAGACAACGCTCTGTGAGTCTTTACATCTCAAAGGTCGAATTCTGATTTCACATCACGGAATCAATGGAACTTTGGGTGGCAACATGTCTGATCTGAAAAAGTACGTCAAGAACACTCGACAGTATCCCGGGTTCAAGAAGATTGATTTCAAATGGTCAGATGGAACTGGCGATGACTTTCCACGCCTTAGCGTTAAAGCTCGCAAAGAACTCGTCTCCTTTGGAGTTCCTGATGATCTTCGCGTCAATGATTCAGGAATTGTTGGAGGCGGAAAACACCTCAAACCTAAAGAGGTCAACAAGCTGGCTCAAGAACGCGGTGATGACCTCGTCTTTTTCGATGGAAGAAATGCTTATGAAGCCAAGATTGGTAAGTTCAAAAATGCTGTAGTTCCTGATGTAAGGACGACAAAGGACTTTATTGCAGAGCTTGATAGTGGAAAGTACGACCACCTTAAGAACAAAGCGATTGTCACATACTGCACAGGCGGTATTCGTTGCGAAATCTTGACGACGGTTATGAAACAACGTGGATTTAACGAGGTCTATCAGATTGATGGCGGCATTGTCCGTTATGGTGAAAAATTCGGAGATCAGGGCTTGTGGGAAGGCTCTCTCTATACCTTTGATGGACGTAAAACTATTGATTTCTCAGAGAGCACTCCGGTCATTGGAAAGTGCGATGCTTGCAGCTCACCAACTAAAACTTTCCATAATTGCGCTAGCCCCTCGTGCCACAAGCAATACCTACTCTGCGATATCTGTTCTAATGATGCAAAAAATTTGCAGTGCACACATGAAGAAATCGCGGAATCCGCTCGGGTCTAGATTTCTAGCTAATTGCAAGAATTTCTAATTAATTGGCATGAGTTCAAAGTGAAGGTTTGATTTCTACTTAATGGGCATGCCCGTGGACCAAGGAAATTCAATCCACTTATCTGTCTTGCGCCATACGTAATCAGGTTTCACAACGCTGCGGGGTTTTTCATAGAGAACCGCGGTGCGCGTCTCTTTTACAGTCCCCCGCCAGAACTCTTCAACTAAACGGAGCGTTTCTCCTGAATCAGCGACATCATCTGCGATCAAGACAGTCGCTCCATGCAGATCTACCTTATTTGGAACTGGTGGAAGCACGACGGGCATTGGAAGACGCTCTTCTACACCGGTATAGAACTCAACGCTCATCGTGAACGAATTCTTGACTCCTAATGCGTAACCCAAGGCAGCGCCAAGAAAGAAGCCGCCTCGCGCTATCGATAAGACTATTTCTGGTTTGAACTCACTTTTCTTGATTTGATAGGCGAGATCAAGGACTGCATCGCCAAATTGAGAGTAGGTCAGGTGCTCGCGCTCGCTCATGCGATGATTCTAGACTTCAACTATGGCCAAGGCGCGAGTGACGAAGCAGAGCAAGTCGCGTCGTCCGCTGAAAGTTAGCGACCATAAATACTCGCGTGGAGTTGTGGCGATTATCGCGGGATCCAAAAAGTACCCTGGAGCTGGAGTTCTTACGGTCGGCGGCGCTCGTCGAGGCGGCGTTGGTTACGTTAAATACATCAATAAGAACTCTGAAGCCACATTGCTTGTTCTTCAACAATTCCCTGACGTTGTTCCAATTAATGATCTTCATAATGAACGAGTTGATGCTCTTGTAGTTGGGCCTGGAGCAACCACAATTAAGGCGTTACCTGCAGCGATTCCTGTAGTTCTTGATAGCGGCGCTTTATCTCTAGCCCGGGAATCAAGAACACGGAGAGATCCCAATCAGATAATTGTTGTCACACCGCATGAAGGAGAACTGAAGAACCTCGGATTTTCCATAGCGGAGAACGCGGCCCTCACTTCACCCTTGAATGAGGCTCGAGATCAAGCAAGAATCGAAACCGCCCAAAGAATTGCAGATCAGTTAAATGTGATTGTGGTTCTTAAGGGTCATCGAACAGTGATTGCAGCTCCTCACTGCACACCAACAATCGACACTCTCGGCGGCCCAGAACTTGCCGTCGCAGGTTCAGGAGACATATTGGCGGGGTTGATAGGTGCATTTCTTGCTAGTTGGAAGCCAACCAACTTTCAAGAGGCGCAGAACACAGTCTTGGCAGCCGTTCAATTACATTCACAAGCAGGAAATCACGCAGCGAAATCTCACTCTGCAGTTGTTGCAACAGACATTCTTGAGTCCTTGGCACACTGCTGATTAGATAGGCGCATGTCAGAGTTCATCCCTAACCCTGCTCGCGGTAAAGAAGTCTTCGACTTAGATCGCAAATATGTATTCCACTCTTGGTCTGCACAATCTCAGATCTCACCGCTTCCTGTTGCAACTGGTCAAGGCTCATACTTTTGGGACTTTGATGGCAAGAAGTATTTAGATTTTTCCTGTCAGCTAGTCTTCACCAATATTGGTTTCCAGCATCCCAAAGTTATTGATGCAATCAAGAAACAAGCTGATCTACTCTCAACTGTTGCGCCACAAGTTGCAAATGATGCTCGCGGAGAAGCTGCAAAGCGCATAGTTGAACTTGCTAGCCCACGTCATGAGAAAGTCTTTTTCACTAATGGCGGCGCTGACGGAATTGAAAATGCGATTCGTATGGCAAGGCTGCACACCAATCGCCACAAAATTCTCTCTTTCTATCGCTCGTATCATGGCAATACAGCTTCAGCTATCTCAGCAACAGGTGACCCTCGACGTTGGCCCAATGAATTCGCATATGGCCACGTACATTTCTTTGGTCCGTATGCATATCGCAGCGCGTTCTGGTCAAAGTCTGAAGAGGAAGAGTGCCAACGCGCCCTCGAGCATCTCGAATCCGTCATCACTTTTGAGGGCCCACAAACAATCGCTGCCATCTTGATTGAATCTGTTGTTGGCACTGCAGGCGTCTTGATTCCACCAGCCGGGTACTTGGAAGGTGTGCGTGCGCTCTGCGACAAGTATGGAATTCTCTGGATTGCGGATGAAGTCATGTCTGGTTTTGGCCGTACTGGTAAGTGGTTTGCCTACCAACATTCTTCTGCCGAGCCTGATCTCATCGTTTTCGCAAAGGGCGTGAACTCCGGTTACGTGCCGCTTGGTGGCGTAGTTATTTCGCAGGCTGTTTCACAGACATTTAACGAACGAGTATTCCCAGGTGGGCTCACTTATTCAGGCCATCCACTCGCATGCGCAGCAGCAGTTGCCACTATTGATGTCATGAAGGAAGAGAAAATCGTTGAACACGCGGCAACATTGGGCGAACGCATTATTGGTCCAGCTCTACGCGCATTAGCCGAGAAGCATCCGGTTATCGGAGAAGTACGTGGATTGGGCGTTTTCTGGGCGCTCGATCTTGTGAAAGATCGCGTGACCCGCGAACCGCTCGCGCCATATGCCGGCACAAGTCCCGCGATGGGCGAATTAGTTAACGAATGCAAGAAACTTGGTCTGATGCCATTTACTAACTTCAATCGCATGCATGTAGTCCCACCGTGCAATATCACTGAAGCTGAATTCAATGAGGGTTTAGCGATTCTCGATAAAGCATTCTCGGCAATCGGCAAGCATTACACCGGAAGCGCAAAGTAGGATCATGAGCGAGATAAAGCGCATTACTCATCACATTGGTGGCGCGTATTGGACTGCAGGCGCAGATCGCACTGGCGATGTCTACAATCCCGCAACAGGCAAAGTCACAGGTCAGGTTGAGTTTGCTTCAGTCTCTGTTGTTGATCACGCAGTTGACGTTGCAACCGCAGCACAAGCCGAGTGGCGAAACGCATCCCTTGCAAAACGAGTTCAAGTTCTCTTTGCGTTCCGTGAAATTCTTAATGCCCGTAAAGAAGAAGTTGCGAAGTTAATCACCGCGGAACACGGCAAGGTTTTATCTGATGCTTTGGGTGAGGTAACTCGCGGTCTTGAAGTTGTTGAGTTTGCCTGCGGAATTCCCCATCTCCTTAAAGGCGCTTACTCCGAAGGCGCTTCGACCAGCATCGATGTGTACTCAATGCGCCAACCACTTGGCGTCTGCGCAATCATCTCGCCCTTCAACTTCCCAGCCATGGTGCCGATGTGGTTCTTCCCCATCGCCATCGCCTCAGGCAACGCAGTCATTATCAAGCCCAGTGAGAAGGATCCCTCTGCTGTAAATCTCATCGCAGAGTTCTGGAAGGAAGCCGGGCTTCCAGACGGTGTATTTAACGTAGTTCACGGAGATAAAGTCGCAGTAGATCGCATTATTGAACACCCAGGTATCGCCTCAATCTCTTTCGTCGGCTCTACTCCAATTGCTCGTTATATATATGAAAATGGCACCAAGAATGGCAAACGAGTTCAAGCACTTGGTGGAGCAAAAAATCATATGCTCGTTCTGCCTGATGCCGATTTAGATCTCGCAGCCGATGCTGCAGTCAATGCGGGCTTCGGTTCAGCTGGCGAGCGTTGTATGGCAATTTCTGCATTGGTGGCAGTCGAACCTGTTGCAGATGCTCTCATTGCAAAGATTTCAGAACGCATGAGCACGCTTAAGACTGGCGATGGAACACAAGGTTCAGATATGGGACCACTTGTCACGGCTGTACATCGTGACAAAGTCGCCTCGTATGTTGATGCCGGAGTCCGTGAAGGTGCAAAGCTTGTTGTTGATGGTCGTAATCCGCAAGTCAATGGCGCCGCTGAAGGTTTCTGGTTAGGGCCGACTCTCTTTGACCATGTATCTCCGACAATGAGCATTTATTCTGATGAAATCTTCGGTCCAGTTCTCTCGGTCATACGAGTCAAGAGTTACGAAGAAGGCCTTGCCCTTATTAATCGACATCAATATGGCAACGGAACAGCGATCTTCACAAACGATGGAGGCGCTGCTCGTAGATTCCAGAATGAGGTCCAAGTAGGAATGATTGGAATCAATGTCCCTATCCCGGTACCGACCGCGTATTACTCATTTGGTGGGTGGAAGAACTCGCTGTTTGGCGATACCCATGCACATGGAACCGAGGGCGTTCACTTCTTTACTCGCGGCAAAGTGGTGACAAGTCGCTGGCTTGATCCTAGCCATGGCGGAATCAATCTCGGATTCCCGCAAAATCGATAGCCTCCATCAAATCCACGGATTTTCCGATTTATTGAGCGTGCATGCTCACTAGTGGCTCGCTAAAAACCCCTATTTTTGGCTGTTTTTTACGCTCGCTGAACAAACCCCTATTTTTCGCTGTTTTTTAGGCGCAATAAATCCAGCGCTGCGACCGCAGAATCAAATCCCTTATCTTCTTTGCTTCCCTTTATGCCGCTGCGTGCAATCGCTTGTTCAACGTTATCTACTGTGAGAACACCGAATCCGATTGGTTTATTGCGGTTTAGGCTGACCTGCATCACACCATCGGTCACGCCTTGGCAGACATAGTCAAAGTGAGGAGTCTCTCCACGGACTACGACGCCAAGAACAACAGCAGCATCGGCGCCTGCATCAAGTGCAAATTGCGCCGCAAGCGGAAGTTCAAAGGAGCCAGGAACATAGATCACAGAATCGAGTGAAACTTTGGCAGCAGCAAGCGCGCGTTGAGCGCCATCTACCAATGCGTCACAGATCTCTTTATGCCAGCTAGCTGAAATCACTGCGACTTTATATCCGCTCATATCGGCTAGCTCTATCTGTGGGACTGCTCCTGACATTATCTGTGTCCTAGTCTCTCGCGTTTGGTCTCAACGTACTTTTCATTGAAAGCATTGATCTCTCCTTGCAGAGTTGATGATGTTGCATCAATTCCTGCAGAAATCAACGTTTGTAGCTTTACTGGGTTATTGGTTAAAAGTGTCACTTTCGTTACGCCAAGGCTTTTGAGGATATCAACAGCATCATCAAAATCTCGTTCGTCAATCTCATGACCTAGAGCCAAATTCGCTTCAACTGTATCGAGCCCTTGATCCTGCAACTCATAGGCTCGAATCTTCTCTGATAAGCCAATTCCACGACCTTCTTGATCGCGTAGGTAAATGACAATTCCTGAGCCGGCACCTTCAATTCTCTCGAGTGCGCGTTCTAACTGTGATCCACAATCACACCGGAGTGATCCGAGCACATCACCAGTGAGGCATTCCGAGTGAATTCGGATCAAAATTGATTGATTTCCGCTTATTTCTCCGTACTTTACAACCGCGTGATCCACGCCGGCGCGGCCGCTGAAAGCTGCGATTTTCCAGTCTGCGCTCGTGCCAGCCCCCTGTGTCGATTGCGGACGTGGCAACTGCGCCCAATGGGTGATTGATGAGGTTGCATTCTGGCTCTTAGAAAGAGTTGTAGATGTTGAATCAACTTCTAGCGCTGCTAGGAGAGCTGCAATTGTCACAACGGGAATTGATTGGGCACGAGCGAACTCTTGGAGTTCATCTCCGCGCATCATCGAACCATCTTCATTCACGAGCTCGCTAATAACTCCGACTTCAACATCTCCGACCATTCTGCACATCTCGACGACCGCTTCAGTATGTCCCTGACGGGCGCGCAAGCCTTGTTCATGCGCAATGAGAGGAAATATGTGGCCCGGTCGAATGAAGTCTTCGGCCGTTGCACTGAGATCTGCCAATGTGCGAATTGTGTTGGCACGTTCTTCTGCGCTGATACCAGTCGTAATTCCTTGTTTTGCATCAACGGTGACAGTAAATGCCGTGCGCTTCGTATCTTGATTGTTCTTGACCATCAATGGCAGGTGTAGCTGTCGTGAACGCGCCTCTGTCATTGCAACACAGACGACTCCAGATGTATAGCGAATCATGAATGCCAATTTCTCTGTCGTGGCAGCGCTGGCCAATAAGAAGAGGTCGCCTTCATTTTCACGCTTCTCATCGTCAGTAACAATCACGAAGCCGCCACTTTTGAAAACTTCTAAAGCGCTCTTGAGCGTTGAATTGGTCATCGTTCTCCACTCTCACTGCCGCTAGTTCTCTTCGAAAGATCGCTCTTATCTGCGCTGGCGGCGTTGCCCCCGTGGTTACTACTCGCCTTACCCAGAAGGCGCTCAACGTACTTAGCTAGAACATCCACCTCTATATTGACTCTATTTCCCGCCCGTTTTTCACTCAGAGCTGTCTTTGCCAAGGTTTCTGGAATCAACCAGAGCGTGACCTGGTGAGAGGAGTCGTCGATCTCGCCCACTGTCAATGAGACGCCATCGATACAAATTGATCCCTGATTGACAACATACTTTGTCAGATGAGCAGGAATTACAACGACAAATTTCTGCCACTTCTCTCCTGGCTCATTGGAGAGTACTTCACCTACCCCATCAACATGGCCCTGAACGATGTGTCCACCCAGACGCGCATCAGCTCGTGTTGCAAGTTCGGCGTTTACTCTTGAACCGACTGTGAGTTCTCCAAGATTTGAGAGTTTCAGTGTTTGGATCATGACATCGGCACTTACTGAATTGCCCTCAATCGCAATGGCAGTAAGGCAGACACCATTGATAGCGATGGAATCACCAATAGATAACTCTCCCGCTAATGCGCTCGAGAATGTAATCACTGAAGATTCATTTCGCTTTTCAATAGATGAAATTATCGCAACATCTTGAACTAGACCTGTGAACATCTAATCTCTACCTCCCTGACTAATTCCACCTTTGAAAATCTCTGCAAAATCACTCCGTTGTGGAAAGAGTTGAATGCGAAGATCAGGGCCCACATGTGACACTTCGCCAAAACTCATATCAAGCCGCTCGCTCAATGAAGTAACTCCGAGATTCTCAACAAAGCTCTTTCCAGCACCTAAAAGAGTGGGGGCTTGATACAAAACAATCTCATCAACAAGATTGGCTTGCACAAGTGCGCTATTGAAAGTAGATCCAGCTTCAATCATCACTTGATTCCACCCTGCTTGATTGGCGAAATGAACTAGCTCCTGAAGCGAACGAGTTGAGAGATAGCGGGTAGCTGCCTTCTCGCTATTGATCTGAAAATCCTCAGGAATACTGCGTTCGCCCACGACGACGCGTGTGGGGGCCTTCTGCCGTCCGCTGGGATTTACTCCATTTACAAAGCGTGGAGTTAAGTCAGGATTGTCCGCCAAGACGGTCGCTGTGGTGGTCACTATCGCATCTGATTCATTGCGCATTCGAGCTACATCGTTACGTGAAGCCTCTGAAGTTATCCACTTTGAGGATCCATCGATAGCTGCGACTTTGCCATCGAGAGTTGCGGCAATCTTGCTCACAATCCAGGGGCGACTATGTCTAACTTTATGTAGCCAAGCACGATTGGTGAAGGCAACAAACGTCTCTTCGATTCCAGCGATTACTTCGATACCTGCAGCTGCCAGCGCAATAGCGCCGCCAGATGCAACGGGATTGGGATCAGATACTGCGAAGACAACGGCAGCAAATCTCTCTGCGATTATTGCAGCGGTACACGGAGGTGTTTTCCCATGGTGGTTACATGGCTCAAGAGTCACAACTAGTGTGCAACGAGAAAAATCTATAAATCCTGTTTTCTTGGCAGCTTCTATAGCTGCGATTTCTGCATGTTCTTTTCCAGCATGGAACCCTGATGCAACTTCGACTCCATTGGAATCGAGAATGACAGCTCCAACAATCGGATTAGGCGCTGTGAGACCTAGTCCACGCACTGAAAATTTATTGGCACGCAACATCGCGCGTTGCAATTGCAACTCGCGCGCATCTTTAACGCGCATCATGCGTTGCCGTGCTTCATGGTGAGAGTTCTCGCCTTCCGGTTAGTGTGGCTCCGGGGCGAAGGAAAATACCGACGTTGACCTACAAGAGATGTGCGCGCATAGAAAACAGCGCTACACAAAGTTTATGAAGCAATCCATCATCAGACCGGAAAGGTCCGACAACGTGAAAGCCTCTAACCCATGCAGGATTAGCGGTTCGTGTTCCCTCTCATCCGGACTTTAACCGTCGGTCTTGGAATTTCACCAAGTCCACCGCTAGCTGGATGCAAGCGGGTCGCAGACTTTAACTGCCGGTTCGGAATTTCGCAGACTTTAACTGCCGGTTCGGAATTACACCGACCCCGGAAACAACAGCGCGATTCTACCCGCGGATCATTGGCGCGGTTTACTGCGCGAAGAGTGCAGTGCCAACCGAACGCTACTTCTTGCCTGCCGAACGCTGGTTCTCTTGCCTGTCGGACGCTGGTTCTCTTGCCTGCCGAACGCTGGTTCTCTTGCCTGTCGGAGGGCTTTGAAGGCCGCCTAGTTACCGTCCCAAAGCGCCATTTCACGCTTGAAGGGATCAAGCCCCATGGGTCCAAGGTTGAGGGCAAAGGAGTGGAATTTTTTAAGATCAAACTTTGCGCCCAATCTCTGTTTCGCAGCTTCACGACAATCCATCCAGAAGCGCTCGCCAACTTTGTACGAGATTGCCTGTCCTGGCCAACCAAGATATCGATCGACTTCACTTCGGGCAGAAATCTCATCAAGTAGCGCGCGCTCATGGAGAAGTTTAAATGCTGATTCTGCGTTCCAAACTTCACCATTGAAATCTTTGTAACCACAATGCATGCCAATATCGACCACGATACGTGCTGCTCGTAGACCTTGTGCCGAGAGATAACCCATCTCGTAACCAGGATCTTCGAAAGCACCTAACTCATCCATCAAGCGCTCTGCGTAAAGCGCCCATCCCTCACCGTAACCTGAGACCCAGACACGATTGCGCTGGAAACGATTGAGGCGATCAGTGTTGATCTTGGTGGTTGCAACTTGAAGATGGTGACCAGGGACAGCTTCGTGATACCAGGTAGAAACGATATTCCACCAACCGAAAGTCTTTCGACCCATAGTTGGAAACCAAGTTGTACCAGGACGTGTGAGATCTTCACTTGGCCCCATGTAATACGCAGCCGATGCACTTCCTTCGGGAGCAAGGCGAGCTTCGCAATTGCGAATACGAGGATCGATATCAAATTCCTTGCCATCTAACCTTTCAACCGCAGCTACGATGAATTCGCGTAACTTTTTGAGTAACTCTTCTTCACCTTCGACTGTGTAGCGCGGATCAGTATCAAGACGATCAGCGACCTCTCGCAACGTTTTTGCGTCTGGATAAAGTTTCTTAGCCGCGACCCACATGCGCTCATTAATCATCTCTAATTGCTTGATTCCCCACTCATAGGTATCGCGAAGATCAAGGTCGGCGCCTGTGAAATGGCGGGCCCACAATTTATAGCGCTCTTCACCTACGCCATCAGCGACGAGGCACTGTGGGGCATAGGTATCCCGCATCCAGAGTGCAAGATCTGCGCAGGCTTTTTCGGCATTTTTCGCTGCGTTCAGCAAATCTTGGTTATCTCCAGAGGCGTTAAATTTCTTGGCAACAGCGGTGAATGCTCCTTGAGAGAAAGTCTCGAGTTGGCCAGCAGTGGCTAGAACTTGGCGGCGAGAATTGAACTTGCCCTTCTCGGCGACGAAATTCAATGATGACTTCCAACCCTCAAATGCAGCGCTGATTCCGTTGAGTCGCTTGGTGACGTTAGTGATTGTTTCAGGGTTCTCTTTCTTCATCATCTCAAATACTTGTCTGATGCTTGTGACCGGAGATGAGATCAAGTTGAAGAGGATTCGAGCTTCGTACGTATCATTTAACTTTAACTCCGAGCTCAAGCGCTCGACTGCAACATCGCGCGCGATTCGATCAATCTCGCTCATGGGAGTCTCTGCATTAATCGCATTGAGGGTCTTGCGAGTGAGTTCTGCGCGCTTGTCATGTCCAGCCATAGAGAGATCGTCGAGTTGGTCATCGAGGCCAGGAACTCCGAGCATCGTCGCACCGATCGGTGAAAGTTTGATGCCCTCTTCCATAAAGGAATCGAGGATCTTCGAGATTGGACTGTTTGGCATTTTTACTCCTTCGTACCATCTTCGAGTTCGACAAGATCAAAGTTGCCTTGTCCGATCTGACCTTGATTGCGGTAAAGCTCTAACTTAGCGCGCGTATCTGCGATATCGAGATTTCGCATTGTTAATTGACCAATGCGATCTGTTGGGCCGAAAGCAGCAGATTCTGTGCGCTCCATCGAGAGTTTCTCTGGGTGATAACTAAATGCATCACCGATGGTGTTGATAATGGAGTAATCATCTCCGCGACGTAGTCGCAAAGTAACTTCACCAGATACTGCGGAGGCTACCCAACGGGTAAGGGATTCACGGAGCATCAATGATTGAGGATCGAGCCAACGACCTTCATAAAGTAAGCGGCCTAAACGTCGCCCTTCGGCGTGATAATTCGCGATGGTGTCTTCATTATGAATTGCCGAAAGAAGTCGCTCGTACGCGATAAAGAGCAGCGCCATACCTGGCGCTTCATAAATCCCACGACTCTTGGCCTCAATGATGCGGTTTTCGATCTGGTCGGACATTCCCAAACCATGACGTCCGCCGATGGCATTCGCTTCTTGCATCAACCCGACTGAATCAGAGAAATCTTTGCCGTTGATGGCAACAGGTCTACCTTCTTTGAACTTAATGCGGACATCTTCGCTCTGGATCGACAGAGATGAATCCCAGAACTTCACGCCCATAATTGGGTCAACAATCTCAATACCAGACGAGAGCTCCTCTAGTTTCTTAGCTTCGTGAGTAGCGCCTAAAATATTTGCATCGGTGGAATATGCCTTCTCTACGCTGTCGCGATATGGCAATTTTCGATTCATTAACCATTCGGACATCTCTTTGCGACCGCCAAGTTCGCGGACAAATTCCTGGTCAAGCCAAGGCTTGTAGATCTTGAGATTCGGATTAGCGAGCAAACCGTAACGATAGAAACGCTCAATGTCGTTGCCCTTATAAGTAGAGCCATCGCCCCAGATTTGTACGCCATCCGAAAGCATGGCGCGCACAAGAAGAGTTCCTGTGACTGCACGTCCTAGTGGAGTGGTGTTGAAGTAAACGCGTCCCGCAGTTCGAATGTGAAACGCTCCGCACGCAATTGCGGCAAGGCCTTCTTCGACAAGTGAAGTCTTGCAATCCACAAGTCGTGCAATTTCTGCCCCGTAATCCTTTGCGCGATCAGGAATAGTGGTGATATCGCCTTCGTCGTACTGGCCCAGATCTGCTGTGTATGTGCATGGCAAAGCGCCTTTTTCGCGCATCCATGCGACAGCAACAGAAGTATCTAAACCACCTGAAAATGCGATTCCGACCTTCTCGCCAATCGGCAGAGAGGCCAACACTTTTCCAGCAGAGTTACCTGTTGACATGGCCTAATCCTAAGGCAATTTCTCGTCGCGCACTTAACCTTTTTGTAAGCATAGAAACCAGAACGGGTTCTATCTTCCATTGAGCAATCAACTCATCTAATTCGTCAAAATCGCGTTGAAGTGGCTTGGCTCCAGTGAATATTGCTCGAATCATCAAATTTCTTGGCGTGTGATCGCCTGCAATGAACTCAATAACATCCGTGCGATAGCCAAGTACACGCAGTACTTGAGCTCGGATCGCATCTGTCATGAGATCACCTAGGCGCTCAGAGAGAATTCCATGTTTAGTCGTGATATTCCACGGTTCAGGAGGTTCTTTCATTTGCTTTTGAATGTCATGGTGACAACATGGGGCGACCAAAATAACCTGTGACTCGCTCTCAATCGCCCATGCAATCGCATCATCTGTGGCGGTATCACACGCATGAAGTGCGATAGTGATATCTGTCTTCCGCGTCGGAAATTTTGCAATCTCGCTAACTTCAAATCTAATGGACTTTTCTAAACCTACTTGTGAGGCAATTGATTGATTACGCGCCTTGCTATCTTCTCGCGAGTCAATACCCAAGGTCTGGGTAGCAATTCCTTCTTTAAGAAGATACTGGTGGGCGGCAAAAGTTAAATAGGCGCTTCCGCAACCTAAATCAACCAGATTGAGATCTCTCTTTGAGACTTCTGCTTCGTCTGGCAGTGATTGAGAAAGTATCTTCAGGAATTCATTTACTTGAAGGAATTTATCGGCGCGTGATGGCTTGAGTTTTCCTTGGTGGTCGGAGATTCCAAGTTCACGAAATATTGTCTCCTCAGGTTCTAAGAATCGAGATTTTTTGCGATCGTGCGAGAGATCATTAGCTTCACTCTTTGGGCTCAGCGCTCGCCTGAGGTTTATCTGTGCTTGCCCTGATTTGGTGATTCTGAGAGTGAACTCCTCTTCATCGCTCTCGATCAGTAGATTCGCAAATCCGTCGAAGAGATCCTGTAGTTGAAATGCATCTACGAGTACGTTCTTCGTGATGTCCTTCCGTCCATCATGGCTCACGATCTGAAAGTGCAGTAAGCCCTTAATCTCAACTGGGCGAATATCAATACGTTGAAAGGCAGGAGTCTTGGAGCGCTCTTTGCCCGAAAGAACGATGCGACGAATCTTGCTCGCATCGAACAACAGTTGGTTTGCCTGCGCTAAACCCTCATCTAGCGATGTGATCACTCGTGTACCTCACTCTCGCGCACTCTCGTATTCTCTCGCACTATCTCCCACTTCACCTCAGTGCGATGGAGTTTTTCAAGCTTGGCCCACAGGCCGATGAGTAGAAGGCTAGAACTTCTGTTAGTTGAGCGGGAGAAGAACGAGTAGCACTGTTAGAACAAGTGCCAGTCCAGTTGCCTGAAGAAGAATCGATAATGCGGTTTTGCGATCAGCTTTGCGATCTTCTGGGCTCTGAACTTTAGAGAGGTCGCCAAGTTTTCCCAGATTGAAAGTTCCCATGAAGCCATAAGCGAGACAAAACTTCTTCCGTGATTGAACAAAACCAATTGAGAAGACCAGTAGTGGAACAAAGAGTCCCCAGCGCGCAGAAGCTGGAGAATTACTGCCGACGAGTCCAACGAGTGTGACGATAGTGATTGCTAGGCCAATTAGAGCAACAAATTGACGGCGACGAATCTCAGCTTTTCCCAAATTGCACGTTCCGGGAACGTAGCTATAGGTCATTAGAACGCTTCTTCTAACTCTTCGTCTTCAGCCCACACTTCTTGAACTTCATCCTGCTTTTCAACCCATGAGAGAAAAGAGAGCGCGCCGCGCACGGCGACAACCAACAGAGCAATAACTGCCGCAACGCGTCGAATTGCCTTAATCATGGGTGAAGCCTACGGCAGATTTTTCAAAGTTTCCAACGCTGCCATTGCAGCATTGTGGCCTGCTATTCCGCTGACTCCTCCACCACGCACTGCGCCTGAGCCGGCAATCAAAATTCGTTGAGAGTTTGTCTCTACTCCCCACTTCCGTGAATCTCCGTTAACTTTCCAAGGGAATTGCAGGTCGCCATGAAAGATATTCCCTCGCGGTAAACCAAGTGCGCGCTCTAATTCCTGAGGCGTCTTTGCCTCAATACAGGGCCGACCATCTGCATCCAGGGCGAGGTATTCATGGATTGGTCGAACCAAGTAATCATTTAACCCAGAGAGAATTCGTTTGACGACTTCTTCCTTTACTGCATCATGATCTCTATCAAAGAGAGAAGCGGGAGTATGAAGAGCAAATAGCGTGAGTGTGTGGAATCCTCGAGCGATGAGTTCGGGCGACAAAATAGATGGGTCAGTGAGCGTATGGCAATACATCTCAGATGGAATCTCGGTCGGGATTTTGCCTGAATTCGCCTCTTCAAATGCGCGCTCTAGTTGGAAATAGCTCTCATTGATATGAAATGTTCCAGCAAAGGCCACACGCGGATCGATTCCACATTTGAGTTCAGGTAGTTTCTGCAGAACCATATTGATCTTCAACTGAGACCCATCGCGCAAGGCAGGCGCCGGAATACCAGATAACTTCTCCAGAATTTGCGGCGAACAATTAGCTAATGCGATCTTCGCAGAGAAAACTTCGTTCCGAGTCGTTGCCTGAATCCCAGCATCATCTTCTATGAGAGATAGAACCTCCACGTTCGTCCTTATCTCAACACCTAACTCATTGCATCGTCTAACCAATTCAGCAACAAGGGCGCCCATTCCCCCTTGAGGCACCTTCCATTCACCGGTTCCATTTCCAATCAGGTGGTAGAGAAAGCACTTATTTGCTGCGTGATCATTGGCGCCCGTAAAAGTTCCAATCAATCCATCGGTGAGGACTACGCCTTTGACAAGATCATCGAAGAAATTGTCGTGCAAGGTTTGGCCCAGCGTGTTTTCTACCAGCTCAATCCAAGTGAGCGGATCAACAAGTTCTTGTATCTCTGACTCTGTTGGAAGGGGTTGCAACATGGTGGGAGCAACTACATGAGCAAACTCCAAGACTGAGCTGTAGAAATTCTGCCACGCGAGGGACTCTTCGTCATTGCCCGTGAGAAGACTCAAAGATTCTTGCGTCTCTTCATCAAAGTTGCGATTAATCAGAAGACCCTTATCTCCTTCATCATCAAAATATGGAGTGTATGAAGAAACGGTGCGACTGATTGTCGTGAAATTGAGTGATAAATCGCGAACAATTTCATCGGGGAAGAGTGAGACAAGATATGAGTAGCGAGAGAGGCGGGCATCAACGCCCTTGAAAGCCTCTGTGCTCGTTGTCGCTCCCCCAATGTAATCATTCTTCTCAAGAACAATTACTTTTTTTCCTGATAAGGCGAGGTAGCAGGCTGCAACCAATCCGTTATGGCCGCTTCCAATAATGATTGCGTCATAGCGAGTACTCATTACTCTGCCAAATTCAACTTAGATGCTCTTGAGAATGCGATTGAACGCTTCCGAGATGATTTCGGGGCTGGTTCCAAAGTTGAACCTAGCGAATTGCCCATGTTTAGGTCCGTACATGTGGCCGCCATTGATTGCGAGCTTTCCCCTCTCGAGTATGACCTTTGTTGGGTCTTCACCGAGTCCTAGGGAGGAAAGATCAAGCCACGCTAAATAGCCGAAATCGGGTACTCGATATTTGATGGCAGGGATCTGAGAGTCGATGAGTGATGTAATCAATTTTCTATTTTCATCGAGGGAGGTGAGTACCCCTTCTAGCCACGGTACGGAGTCTTTAAAGGCTGCAGTTGCCGCCACCGCGCCAAAGAGCGATGCGCGAAAAGCCACTGAGATTGGCATGGAATTGATCTTCTCTTTGATGGCAGCCGAGTTAGTAATGATGACTGCGCACTTTAAGCCAGCCAAATTGAAGCCCTTGCTCGCACTCGTAATCGTGATTCCAACTTCTTGTGCTTCGTCACTGACCGAAAGAAAAGGTGCGAAAGATTCTGATTCGTAAACTAGCGGAGCATGAATCTCGTCACTGATGATGTAGACGCCGTACTTCTTTGCCATGGAAGCAAGGGTCGCAAGATCTGACTTGCTAAAGATTACCCCTACTGGATTATGTGGGTGGCAAAGAATATGAACTTTAACTCCAGATTGATATTCCTTTTCAATAGCTTCGAAGTTTAAGGAATAATTCAAATCTACTTCGCGTAAAGGGATGTCTACTAGCGTTGCTCCAACTTCAGCGACCCAGCGCCACATATTGTCGTAGACAGGAGAATTGAGCATTACTTTATCGCCAGGCCTGATCAAGGTTCGAATGACTTCTACAGTGCCGACTCCGACATCTGTTGCAATGCGCATCTGAGAGACATCAACGTTCCAATTCCAACGTACTTTGGCGAAAGTTGCGAAAGATTCGAACATCTCAGGAAATGGACCAAGGTATCCCGTATCGGAACGATCAATCATGTCCCGAAGAGCGATTTTGATTGGCTCTGCGATCGGAAAGTCCATCTCTGCAACAGGAAGTGGAAGAACATCATTGGGAAACTGTCGCCACTTGACGCTCTTTCTTTTACGAAGATCTTGTAGTGCGAGCGCTTGAACAGAGGTGGTCATATTGCGCAGTATGCCACTGGCCATCATCAAGATGGAACAAGCGGAGAGAGAAAACTACCGATCTTTGATTAGCCCTTGACTGAGCCAGCAAGCAATCCCCGCACAAAATAGCGCTGTAGAGCAAAGAAGACTCCGACAGGTACAAGAATTGATACAAAGGCACCAGCAGTCAGTAGCTCCCAATCGCCACCACGCGTTCCTGTCATCTCTGCCAAACGGACCATCAACGGCGCAATATCGCGCTTTCCGCCGCCAAAAGTAAGTGCTACGAGCAAGTCATTCCACACCCAGAGGAATTGGAAGATTGCAAAAGAAGCGATTGCTGGGATGCTTAAAGGAAGAACAATCTGGCGGAATAGTTTGAAGTAATCGGCGCCATCTACTCGTGCAGCTTCAATGAGTTCGCGTGGAAGTTGGGCAATGAAATTGTGGAGTAAGAATATCGCCAGCGGAAGACCAAACATTGTATGTGCAAGCCAGATCGGAATGAAAGTTCCTGTGATGCCGAAACTTGGAATGATAGTTACAGTTCCGAGATGTAATCCGCCCGAAAAGAGTTGCAGAAGTGGAATGAGTGACATTTGTAGCGGAATAACTTGGAGTGCAAATATTGAAAAGAAGAGAAGATTTCGCCCTTTGAAATCAAACCAGGCGATTGAGTAGGCTGCAAAAATCGCAATTGTGATAGGAATAATTGTTGAAGGTATAACAATGGCAAAAGTATTGAGGAAGTACAGACTCAAGGGTGGTGTTGCGCCGCTACCTTCAAAGAGAACGCGAGAGTAGTTCTCAAAGGTAAAGATAGGGCTCTGGATAAAGTTCCACCAGCCTGATGTGTTGATTTCGGTGCTAGGGCGGAAGGAGGTAACGAAGAGTCCAAAAGTTGGAATCGTCCACAGAACCGCGAGAACAATGGCAGCAAAGCTCGCCCATGGGCTCGAGAGATGAACCTTGACGGACTCCACCTCTTTGAACCGGCTCTTGCCCGTCCTCTTCATTGATTTCATTACGTTTCTTGCCATCATCGCTCCGCTCTCTCACGTCTGAGATGGAGCACGTTGTACGCCACAAGAGGAAGCACGCCTATAAATAGAATGACAGCTAGCGCGCTTCCCGTACCGTAATTGAGGGCTCGGAAAGACTGGTTGTACATTTCGTTGGCAATCACACTGGTCTTGAAATTTCCACCAGTCATGGTTCGAATAATGTCGAAAACCTTCAGCGCGCCAATCGTGATGGTGCTCAGAACGACGATGATGGTTCCGCGAATCATGGGCACAGTTACCTTGCTAAATCGCTTCCAGCCACTTGCGCCATCAAGCATGGATGCTTCGAGGATCTCATCTGGAATCGCCTTAATTGCCGCTGAAAGCACGACCATGGCAAAGCCGGTCTGGATCCAAACAAAGACAATGATGAGAAGGAAAGTATTAAGCGGTGATGTCAGAATCCAATTGGTGGGAACAAAACCCAGCCACTCTGCAATCTGACTGAGCAATCCAATTTCAGCGACGCGATCATTGGGTTGGAATTGATATACAAATTTCCAGATGATTCCTGCACCCACAAATGAGATAGCCATAGGCATGAAGATGAGCGACTTCACAAGGCCTGGACGTCTCATACGATCAGTGAGAACAGCGATTGTTAAACCGAATCCTGTCGATGCAATCGGGGCCACGACCATCCAAATACCTGTGTTCTTGAGAACATCAAGAATCTCGGGCTGAGTGAATGCCCAGTGATAATTTTCTAGACCTACAAAAGAGTCACCGCGCGCATCGCGAAACGAGAGATAGAGAGTTCTCAGCGCTGGGCCAATCAACCCAATGAAGAGAAAGGCCAAAGCTGGAGCAAGGAAAACGAGGTACTTCACATATCGCTGTACCCGCTCAGAACTTCTCTCTGCTAGCCAGAATGCCAGAGCAACGAGGATTCCAAAAATTAGGATGGTGAGAACTAGGCTCGATAACTTTGAGACTGCTTGCTCGAGTTGCGATTGACGTGCTGCTAATTCCAGCATTGCAACTCCTCACTAGTTGTGGAAGGGGTGCAGTGACGAAACGTCACCACACCCCCCACTTTATTCAACTACGACTTTGGCCAGGACTTCTCGATTGCATCGAGAACAGCCTTATCGGACTTGTTCTCAGCAACCCAAGCAGTCATTTCCTTCCAGAAGGAACCTGCACCAACTGCTGCAGGCATTGCGTCCGATCCATCGAAACGGAAAATGGTTGCGTTCTTGAGAATCTCAACCGCATTCTTGTTTACTGGATCTGCAACGTTTGCAGTATCGAGGCCCTTGTTAGCTGAGAACCAGCCACCAAGTGCAGCCTTCTTGTTGTTCCACTCTGGGGATGTGAGGTACAACTGAACAGCCTTTACTTCTCCACGATCAGAGAATGCGCCAACGAATTCGCCGCCACCGAGGGCAGGACGCTGGTCAGCAGATACGCCTGGGAAGTAGAAGGTGGTAATTCCGCCTTCAACTGTGGTGTCTTCTGGGGTCACGATTGTTGCGCCGTAATCAGCAGCAAGAATTCCACCGATGAAGGATGCCTGGCGGTGCATTGCGCATGAACCATCAACAATTCCCGCTCCACCCTCTTGGAAGGTAGTTGTGGCAATTGCAGAGACATTTCCTACGTACTTAGGATTCTTAAGGATCTTGCCAGCCTCTTTGAGGACAGCTGCGACCTTTGGATCATTGAATGGCATTGTGTGGTTGACCCATGCATCGTAAGTTGCTGCGTCATTAACGCGGAGCATGATGTCTTCCATCCAGTCAGTTCCTACCCAGCCAGTTGCATCGCCAGATCCGAAACCAGCACACCATGGTTGAACTTTGCCTTCTGATGCAATCTGATCAGAGAGAGCAAGTAACTCGCCCCATGTTGTTGGGATTGACCAACCATTGTCAGCGAAAGTCTTTGGTGAGTACCAGACGAATGACTTTACGTTTGCTCCGAGTGGCGCTGCATAGAATGTGCCATCAACGGTTCCGTAAGCCTTCCAATCTGCACCATAGAATTCATCTGCTGCTGCAGAAACTTCATTTGATGCTGCAACCATCTTTCCAGTTGCAACCATTGCCTTGAGAAGGCCTGGTTGTGGGAAGACTGCGAGATCAGGAGCTGTGCCACCTTCGACACGAACTGGGAGTTGCGCTTCGAATTCAGCGGTTCCGTTCCAAGTGATTGTGATTCCTGTGCACTCTTCAAACTCTGCAAAGGACTCTTGATAAATTTCTGCTTCAGGGCTACGGATTGAAGAGTAGATTTCTACTTCAGTTCCTTCGTTACCTTGATAAGCAGAATAAGCGTCGCAGTTCGCGCCACCAGCAGAATCATCTGAACTTGAACATCCGCTGAGAACGAGCGTTAACGCCGCAAATACTGATGTCGCCAAAACTACTCGACGACGCCGCAAGAATGCGGTCATGTAATTTCCCCTTTCGAAAGGACCATAAAAGTTCTCCAGATTTCTCTGAAGAATTGCCCACAGTCTTCTCTCGGTCACCTCTCACGGCAAGGGTTAGCTCATGTAAAAGGACTGCAAATGACTAACAATTTGGTTGCGGGGAGGTTATTTGAGCGTGCCCCAAAGCCAGATTGTCGTGTGGGGCGGCACCTTGAGAGTCCCCGCTGAGAGGGTTGTGCCATTAGAAGAGCTCAACGCCACTGTCCATCCATCGCTCTGACCGGACATGACATCTTTAAGCAGAATCAAGGTCTCATGATCGGTCGTGTTTGCGAAGAGCGCGAAGTTATTGCCTCGCGTAAAGGCCAGAAATCCCTTCGGTGATTTCAGCCAATTCAACGACTCTGTTCCAGATTCAACTCGGAAATCTCTCCTCATTCGAATCGATTGACGATACAACTCAAGATGGCTCGTTGCATCTGACTGTGATTGAACTGAGAGTTCATTCCAGTCTTCAGGCATGGGTAGCCATGGGTTGCCGTTTGAGAATCCATAATTCTTTTTATTTGCTTGCCATGGAATGGGAACACGAGCTCCGTCTCGTCCTTTATCTATCCCCTGAGTTCGAAAGAAAACGGGATCTTGTCGCGCAGAATCTGGAAGCACGACATCTTCTAGTCCAAGTTCTTCACCCTGAAAGATATAGATTCCGCCGGGAAGCGCATGAGTCAAGAGCGCCATCGCACGCGCTTTCTTGCGACCTAGTTCTCCCCCGCCAAGTCTGGTAGCTAATCGTGGAGAGTCATGATTACAGAGGACCCATGTTGCAGGCGCACTTACTTCGGCAACTTCTGCAAGTGTCTTGTCGATTGCGCTCTTTAAGAATTCTGCATCCCACTCTGCTATTAAGAAATCAAAGTTAAATATCTGATGGAGTTCATCGCTGCGGACGTATCGGACAGCGCGCGAACTTGGATGTACCCACGCTTCTGCCACGCTCATTCTCTCGCCTGGATATGAATCAAATATCTTGCGCCATCGGCGATAGATCTCATGAACGCCTTCCCGATCAAAGAAAGGCACATCAGAAAGAAGTGATTCGCGCTCTTCTCGGGCCATATCGCTCACATCTAATCGCAGTGCGCGTGTTAGGCCTTCTGGATCGCGATGATCTTTAAGGATTTCGTCTTTGGCTAAACCATGAGCGACATCTATACGGAATCCATCGACCCCTTTATCTAGCCAAAAACGTAAGGTGCTTTCGAAGTCACTCCAAACCTCAGGGTTTTCCCAATTGAGATCAGCTTGTGTCGAATCAAAGAGGTGTAGGTACCACTGGCCTTCTGAGCCATCACTTTCGCGAATTCGTGTCCACGCAGGGCCGCCGAAAATTGAACACCAGTTATTGGGTGGAATCTCACCATGTTCACCACGTCCATCATAGAAATGGAATCGCGAACGCGCTTGAGATCCAGGTTTACTCGCTAGCGCTTCCTTAAACCACCGATGCTCGGTTGAAAAGTGATTAGGAACAATATCAACAATTATTTTTAGCCCAATCTCATGAGCTCTCTCAATGAGGTTTATCGCATCGCCTAGATTTCCAAAACGGGGATCGACATCTCGTGGATCTGCCACGTCATAACCACCATCGTTATTTGGTGAGGTGTAAAAAGGGCTAAGCCAAATCGCGTCAATTCCAAGTTCCTTGAGGTATCCCAACCGCGAGATGACACCATTGAGGTCACCTTCGCCATCACCATTCGAGTCTTGGAAAGAGCGTGGATAGACCTGATAGATCGCAGCTTCACGCCACCATTGTGAATTCATGCTCTAACTCAACTCTTCTTGTCTCGTTGATCTCGTCAAGAACTACTCGCCTGGACTTTCAAGGCGTCGGGTGGAATTCCGCACCACAAGCGTGGTCGGCAGCGTAAGTGAATGAGATTCACTTTTTGGAGCCTTGAGCCTCTCCATGATTGACCACGCAGCCATCTCGCCCATCAACTGAACTGGTTGTTCTATCGTGGTGAGATCTGAGAATTCAGCCATTTCATGGCCATCAAAACCAATAATGGAGATGTCATCTGGGACCTTGAGGCCATTGCGACGGATTGCTTGAAGTGCGCCGAGAGCCATCTCATCTGATTGCGCAAAGATTGCGGTTGGTCGATCAGGTCTAGCAAGAAGATCATCCATTGCCCGGCTAGCTCCATGCATTGTGAAATCTCCGTACACCTCGCGAGATGGTTTCCACTCCAGTCCGCTCTCGGCCAAAACTTGCATGAAACCATTACGTCGATCTTGTGGAACGCTAAAGCCAAACGGATCATCTGGTCGACCCGAGAGTAATCCAATCTTCTTGTGGCCAAGATTGACGAGATGTTGGGTAGCGGTGCGTGCGCCTGCTACGTCATCAATAGCGACGCTCGAACACTGTGCGTGATGCATTCCAACGAGCGCAATAGGAATTCCGAGCCCCAACATTGATTCAAACTCTTCTTCTGTTGGTGGCAAGCTGATGACCACAAGCGCATCAACACGCCCTTTGAGAAGTTGATGTTGAAAAAGTCTCTCGCGCCCCTTCATTTGAGAGAAGTTGTAAAGCAGGAGATCTAAACCGGCTTCGCGCAGCGCTTGCTCGGCTCCACTAATCACTTGAGCGAAGTACCAGCGGGAAATGTACGGTGCAACAACTCCTACTGAGTTAGTCCGACCATAGATCGATTTTGCTGAGCCCTGAGGGATTGGATAGTTAAGTTTCTCCGCTGCATCAAGAATCTTGCTTCGCGTTTCAGGATTGACATGGTGAAGTCCGCGAAGTGCGCGAGAGACCGTTGCAATTGAAACATTTGCTTCAGCTGCAACTTCCTTGATGCCAACTTTGCTTCCGGGAGTGGACATCGTGTTTTCACCTCTCTACTGGAAATCGGTTTTGAGAGCCTGAAAAGCCCTGCAAGTGGCTAAAAATAGACTGCAAAACTGAAAATGACTAGAGCCCTTTTCCTTCGTAGCGGATTTACCACTGCTAGCGTCCGTCCCATGAGCCTGTCCGGTGGCATTACAGCGCGAGAGTCCAAGGCCATTGCTACTGCAATCGTGAAGATCAATCCCAAATTCTCGACCGTCATCGAACGTTCGGGTATCTGCTCTATTGGGCTTGCTGAATCTCCGTCAAATTCCAGTAACAAACGACGCGAGACTAACTTTGCTTCCCTCGCATCTTCAATTCTCTCACAACAATTATCCACTAAAGCCGCTGCCACAATCATCCAGCGAGTAGAAGTTCTCTCTGGTGGAACTCTGCAGGCAAAAAGACTCGCAGATATCCGAAGTTCTGAACTGCGCGCAGCAGGTTGTTCGAATTCAAAGGCACGTGCAATTAAGGAGCTGGCGACTGCGACTACAAGCAATGCAGTCCCGATGAATTCTCTTCATCGACTCAATGACGATGAGATCATGGAACACCTCTTGCCGCTCTTCGGAATCGGTAAGTGGACTGTGGAAATGTTTCTTATGTTCCAACTTGGCCGTCAAGACATCTGGCCAGTGGGAGATCTTGGGGTTCGGCGAGGATGGGAAAAAGTTCATAAGATGCGAACGGAAATTACCCCGAAGAAACTTGAGTCACTCGGGCACAAGTACGCCCCATATCGCAGCCATGTTGCCTGGTACTGCTGGCGAGCCGTAGAAGTTCTATAAGACTTTCTCTAGTGAAAGTGCTTCATTGAACAGATGCGAAGCGAGGTTAACTACTTCTTGGGCTCAAGAACCAATGCAACAGAGTTGATACACCAGCGCTGATCTGTGGGGACTGCATAACCTTCGCCCTCGAAAACATGACCTAAATGCGAGCCACAAGCAGCGCAGCGCACTTCAGTGCGTATACGGGGTGCAAGGGATCTATCTTCAAGAAGAATGACCGCATCATCTTGAGTTGGCGCATAAAAGGAGGGCCAGCCGCATCCAGAGTGGAACTTCTCCTCACTTCGGAATAACTCCGCAGCACAGGCCTTGCACTTATAGACACCAATCGTTTCAGTTTCGTAGTACTCACCCGTGAATGCTGTTTCAGTTCCAGCTTTACGCAGAACGTCATAGGAGAGTGAATCCATGCTGGACTTCAACTCTTGATCATCGACTTGAACTGGAAAAGGTTTTCCCGTGAGTGGATTAATCGTGGGTAGATCTGATCCTGGCTGCATCTTGGCTCTCCTTTGCTACTGCTCTCTTTACTTCTCTAACGCTAACGTTCTAGACGATTCTCTTTCTAGAATCCAGATTACTTAAATCTTTGGAAAAGCGATGCCCGTCGTTGAGTGACAGTCATATCCATTGGGGTTCTTTTCTAGATATCTCTGGTGATATTCCTCGGCTGGCCAATACTTATGTGGCGCAGAGTCTTGAATTTCAGTCACGATATCTCCGAAGCCTTCCTGCTTGAGAACATCGTTGTAAATCTCTCGGGAATTCACCGCAGTAATCATCTGCTCATCACTCGTGGTGAAAATAGCGCTGCGATATTGGGTGCCAATATCTCCACCTTGCTTATTCAATGAAGTTGGATCATGCATCGTCCAGAACTCTTCAAGTAACCGTTGATAAGAAATCTTCGAAGGGTCGAAGATGACTTGAACAGTCTCTGCATGGTTTGTGGTTCCTGTACATACTTGTTCATAACTCGGAGATGGACGTGTTCCGCCCATGTATCCAACAGAGGTTGAGATGACACCCGGGAGATTCCAGAATCGGCGCTCGGCGCCCCAGAAGCAGCCCGTTGCGAAATATGCTTCGTGATTCATCTGCGCATCTTGGCACGAACAATCACTGATAATCTTCTCGAAAGCGCCCCCGTAGCTCAGGGGATAGAGCACCGCCCTCCGGAGGCGGGTGCACAGGTTCGAATCCTGTCGGGGGCACTTCTCATGGCGTAATTCACCCTCAATTTCATCAAATTGCCGTCGCAGACTCTTGAGTAAAAATCTTTCACGCGAGAGAATTAGCCAGTAATTACGCCCAATCGGGCACTCAGCACTACCCACTCGAGCCACATGCTCGATGGTCAACGCCTGAACGGAAGAGGAAACATGACAATGGATTGGCGTCATCGCTCAGCATGCCGCGATGAAGATCCCGAGTTGTTCTTTCCTGTTGGAAATACCGGACCTGCGATTGCTCAAATTGAAGAAGCGAAGAAGGTCTGTGCGCGCTGCGAAGTCCGTGAGGCGTGTCTACAGTGGGCGTTAGAAAGCGGACAAGATTCTGGCGTGTGGGGCGGACTCTCTGAGGATGAGCGTCGCGCTATGAAGCGTAGAGCTGCTCGCAACCGTGCGCGCATGATGGAACATCAAGGACTCGAATAGCGTTACATCTGGAAGGTAATCCAGACTTCAGTTCCTTTCTCAGGCTTCACAAATTTAATTGAGCCAGCTAATTCGTTGAGTGTCAGTGTATTCACTATCTGAAGACCCAAGTTGGTATTGCCTTCCAATGTGAAACCTTCAGGCACACCGGCGCCATCATCAATAACTGCAACGCGCATTGAATTTTCTTCACGCTCAACTCTGAGTTCAAGCAAGGTTCCCGACTCTGAAAGTCCATGCTCGAGAGCGTTATGAACTAGCTCTGTGATCACTAGCGCAAGTGGCGTTGCAACAATAGAGGGAACAAGGCCGAATTCGCCGGACTTCTTAATCGAAATCTGATTTGGGCGGGTGCTGAGTTCAACAGCGCTCTGCATTATTTTGCTGATGACTTCATCAAATTGAACCGTGTCTTGAGAGCTGGTCGATAGCGTTTCATGCACCAAAGCAATCGAGGCAACGCGTCTTACGGCCTCTTCAATTGCTGCGCTGGCACTGGGGTCTTCAATACGACGAGCTTGTAGCCTCAGTAACGCAGAAACAGTTTGTAGGTTGTTCTTTACTCGATGATGAATCTCGCGGATTGTTGCATCTTTACTGATGAGTGCGCGGTCTTTTCTACGCAATTCAGTCACATTGTGCACCAAAACAACAGCGCCAATCCGCTTCTCTCCTTCAGTCAAAGGAATAGCTAGGAAGTCGACGACTCCCCCGACATTCTCAAACTCGGCTCTGCGCAACGTCTTTCCGCTCAACGAAACGCGCCAATTCTCTTCGCGGGGCTGCATGCCTTGATTCTTGGTGCTCAACGAATCAAGAACGTCACCAAGAACCTGGCCTTCAAGATCGCGCTCCCAACCGATACGACTAAAAGCCGACCGTGCATTAGGACTGGCAAAAACGATCTCTCCATTTACATCGAGACGCACTAATCCATCACCGACGCGTGGAGCTGCTTCTGCTAGGTACACGCTATCTTTCACTGGAAAATTTCCTTCGGCAATCATCCGATAAATGTGATTTGCAATTTCACGATAATTTAACTCTAACCTTGATGGAGTGCGCATTGTCTCTAGGTTTCTATGGCGAGAAATGACGGCGATTACTTTCTGATTGAAAAGTACGGGGATCGTCTCTTCTTTAATCTTCAATTCGCCAATCTGTTCTGCCTCTGTCCCACGAACAATCTCGCCAGTTGATAGCGCATGATCGATATTTGGACGAGATCCCCATCTCACTTCTGTGCCGATCACATCGTGTGAAAAAACAGTCGCTGCCGTCATCGGGCGAATTTGTGCGATTGCTTTGTGGCCCTCCGGCCAACTCTTCTCATCGTTGCGCCTTGGAACCCAGAGGACTAAATCCGCAAATGAAATATCTGCCAATAACTGCCACTCTGCAACGAGCTCTCCAAGGCGTGCAACATCTTCTTGAGTAAGGGCGTTAGACCCTTCAACAAGATGACGGAATGGCATGAGGAGAGAGTACCGCCATCTAAAATCGGCCAGCCGGAATCGGCTAGTTGAAATCGTCTAGTTGAAGTCTGCTAAATGTGCCGAGAGCAGCTTTAGGCTCTTACGTAAGGAACTCCGTGGACTGATTTCTAACACTGTGGCGTATCGACCCTGGGCGCGATCCACTATTGAGTCTTCGCGAGGCATCAGGAAGTTATCGGCGTTCTTTACCTTAGCTCGAAATCTCTTCTGCATCGCCTGTTGTCGGTTTGTAGTACCGGCCTTATTAAGCACAAAGGTGATGGGAAGGTAAGGAAAGGACTCACGCACAGCATATGAAAACTCCTCCATCTCGTGGAGGCCATGGTTATCAGGCTGAGCTACGTACACAACTCGTCCACATCTAAGAAATGTCTCCAGATATCGCTTCCCTTTATCGCGTCGATCCGTCAGCATTTCACTGATATCTGGAGCATCTCCCAAGTCAATACATGTCAATCGTTCCTTACTTTCGTTTATCGCTTCTGACACTTGTTCAAGTGATTGAACCGCTGATTGATTCCATAGTAAGAGCCGTGGATGTAATTGGGTTTGCAATTCATCTGTCTTCACACCTAAGAGAGTGTTGAGATCACTTCGATTCGGATCTGCATCGATGAGATTCACATCGTGCATCAACGCAATTTCGGCAGCCACATTCAGCGCCACCGTTGTAATCCCTGGCGAGCCAGAAGAGCCTGTAAAAGCGATCCACTTTTTCGATCCAGCCACCCTCTTCTGTATGGCTGTCGTCTTGTCGGGCTTACGTAAAGCAGAATCAACCAACGCTGTGATCTCGTCACGGCTCACCAGAGTCTCTGTTGAGATTTCAAGGCAGGCAATATTCTCAGAACGAATCTGCGAGATTTCAAAGGCAGTGAGGCCGAATAACTCATCGACAATTACGATGACACGTTGATCACTTTCTAGTGCCTCCAATTCGCGAAGCAATTCTTCTGGTTGCATTGCCCGGCAAAGTAAAGTGAATTCGCGGGGAATAAGTGATTCAACAACGAGGTCCTCTTGTTCAAATGAGGTTAAAGCTGTGATGAAACCGAATTTCACCGACTTTTAACCAATACAAACTCAAAGCTGGCCATAGCCGACACAAATTGACCCACATCTGCAGCTGGCACAAGAAGAGTTATTCCCATCTCGCCACCTAATTTGCTAGCTTCAAAGTCAATTCCATCGATGCCAACGTCTGCCAATATCTGTCGCGACTTTGTACTCACGTTTCCTTCTGTTATCGCAAGCTCTTGGCGTGGAAGGCCAAAAACATCGACCACATCACCAGTCTTGATTCCAAATGGAGTTCGAGAGCGCGGAAGCGCCAACGGTACTTTCTTAAAATCGGAGGCGATTGTTTCTGAGAGCGCGTACGCAGGTATGAGTTCAGATGCTCCTATAGGGCGGATGACATAACTTCCGATGATGGAGGAACGCCCGTCTAGGTAGAACTCGGCGTTATTGGGCAATAAAACTTGAGTACGGATGATGTCATCTTCTTCCAAAATTGATCCAGGCGCTACATCTACTGCAGCGCTCCACACAGTCACCATTCGATTAGCTGACTGGGAGATGAGATATGCAGAGATGAAAGATGCTGCTATCAAGAAACCGCCGAATATCATTCTGGCGTTGATTCGTAACCGTGCATCGCTAAAAGACTTCTGTGCGAGGACTGGCTTCTTCTTCTTATCGTTTATATCTCTCTGGCTCATGGGAGATGAATACCCATACACCTGACAATCTTCGAAAGTTATCCACATATTTTCTGCACGCGAGTTATCAACAACCTCATACTTTTGTACGAGGCTATCGTGGCTTTTCTGAGCCAGTCTTCGCCAATGGAACTAGCGCCTCACAATCTTGCTGAGATCATCGAACAGCCCATGCTTAATCTCTTTACCAAAAGAGATCTACCCATCTACTCTCTGAGTAACAAGCTTTACCTGGTACCCACCTCTCACGGTGAGACATACGATCCAGACTTTGCTCCGAATCCTTCTCCCCTATCTGACTTACCTAATCTCGAGAGGTGGACTCTCACCTATGTTGTCAGCGTCCTAGAGGTCATGGCTGGCCGCAGATCTCCTGCACAAGTTGCGCGTTCCACCCATAGATTTACATACAACACATTGTTGAAGAGGGTTGGAACAGTAAGTGAAGTACCCAAGATAAAGAGAATTCATCGCAATCAACCGATTGAAGGCGTAATTGAAGTGACGGTAACGCTCTCGTTTAAAGATCGCGTGCGAGCCATGGTCGCGCGCTTCGAGGGCGTCGACCGAAAGTGGCTCTGTACCGAACTAGAAATACTATGAAGCGCCGTGGCAGCGTTTGTATTTCTTACCTGATCCACAAGGACATGGAGCGTTACGAGAAACCTCGCCCGCGCCTGATGCGCTAGCTCTGGCAACTTCACCAGTTTCACTTGGCGCTGAATAACGAAGTTGTTGAGTTGGGGCTGCAGGAGAAACTCCCTTCGCCTCAACATGCTTATCTTCCACTTTTACTTCGACATTAAAGAGGAATCCAACCATCTCTTCTTTGATGGCATCCATCATCGCTGAGAAGAGTTCGTAACCCTCTTTCTGGTACTCAACGAGAGGATCGCGTTGGGCCATCGCACGTAATCCGATTCCCTCTTGTAGATAATCCATTTCGTAGAGATGCTCTCTCCACTTGCGATCAAGTACTGACAAAAGAATCTTTCGCTCTAGTTCTCGCGTCACTTCGGCGCCAAGTTGAGCTTCGCGCTTCTCGTAGGCTGCAAAAACATCTTCGCTGATTCGTTGAGCAAGGAAGTCTGAATCAAGGCCCGAGCGTCCACCCACTTCACTCTCGAGCTCTTCGACCGTAAATGAGATTGGATAGGTCGATTTCAGTACTGTCCACAATTGATCAAGATCCCACTCTTCTGGGAAACCTTCGTTGGTTGCAGCTGCAACATAGCCACGAATTGTGTCTTCCATGAATGTCGCTACTTGCTCCTTGATATCTGCGCCTTCAAGAACTTCTCGTCGTTCGAGGTAAATGACTTCACGTTGACGGTTCATGACATCGTCGTATTTAAGGACGTTCTTGCGCATTTCAAAGTTCTGAGACTCAACCTGAGTTTGTGCAGACTTGATTGCATTTGAGACCATCTTGGATTCAATCGGCGTATCTTCTGGGATTCCGGCTGCAGTAAGGAAGCGTTCAACAAGAGCTGAATTGAATCTACGCATTAATTCATCTTGGAGTGAGAGATAGAAACGCGATTCTCCAGGATCGCCTTGGCGTCCAGAGCGACCGCGAAGCTGATTATCAATACGACGAGACTCGTGACGTTCAGTACCCAATACATAGAGCCCGCCGAGCGCTACAACTTCTTCATGGCCTTTTGCGACAGCTGCTTTCTGTTTTGCAATTTCATTTGGCCATAGGGCTTCGTACTGTTCAGCATCATCTACTGGCGAGATTCCTTGGCGTTGTAGTTCGTAATCCGCCATAAATTCAGGGTTACCACCCAACATGATGTCTGTACCGCGACCTGCCATGTTTGTAGCAACCGTGACAGCTCCGACAGTTCCTGCTCGAGCGATGATGGCTGCTTCTCTCTCGTGCTGCTTCGCATTCAAAACTTCGTGTGGAATGCCTTTGCGACGGAGCGCTTGTGACAAGACTTCGGACTTCTCGACGCTGACAGTTCCGACTAGGACTGGTTGTCCTTTGCGATGACGCTCAACGATATCGCTAGCAACAGCTTCGAATTTTGCGTCTTCAGTCTTGTAGACCAAATCTGCTTGATCCATACGTTGCATTGTCTTGTTGGTCGGGATAGGAATAACTCCCAACTTATAGATTTGCATAAATTCAGATGCTTCTGTCATGGCGGTACCAGTCATGCCTGACAACTTGTCGTACAGTCGGAAGTAATTCTGAAGTGTGATGGTTGCAAGTGTCTGGTTTTCGTCTTTAATTTCAACGCGCTCTTTGGCCTCGAGAGCTTGATGAAGGCCTTCGCTATAACGACGTCCTGAAAGCACGCGACCTGTGTGCTCATCGACAATAAGCAGCTCACCGTTCATGATCACATAGTCACGGTCACGCTTGAATAATTCTTTGGCCTTGAGGGCATTATTGAGATAACCGATGAGGGGCGTATTGACTGCTTCATAGAGGTTATCGATTCCGAGAATCTCTTCGACGCGCGTGACACCTGCATCGAGAATTCCCGTGTTGCGCTTCTTCTCATCAACTTCGTAATGCTCACCGCGAACCAAGCGAGACGCAACATTCGCGAATTCAACGTACCACTTCGTTGGTTTGTCAGCCGGTCCGCTAATGATGAGAGGGGTTCGAGCCTCATCGATGAGAATAGAGTCAACCTCATCCACAATGGCAAAGTTATGTTCGCGTTGGACGCAATCAGTCAGATTCCATGCCATGTTGTCGCGCAAGTAATCAAAACCAAATTCATTATTTGTGCCGTAGGTGATATCCGCGGCATATTGAGTGCGACGCTCTTGGGGAGTCATCGATGCAAGGATCACACCCACTTTGAGTCCAAGGAAGCGATGTATACGTCCCATCCATTCGCTATCGCGCTCTGCTAAATAATCGTTGGTAGTAACAATGTGCACTCCCCGCCCAGTTAAGGCGTTGAGATACGAAGGCAAGGTTGCGACCAGAGTCTTTCCTTCACCGGTGCGCATTTCTGCGATATTGCCGCGGTGCAAAGCTGCACCGCCCATAATCTGAACATCGTAATGACGTTGTCCAAGTGTGCGCTTTGATGCTTCGCGCACTACAGCAAATGCTTCAGGGAGGATGTCGTCGAGATCTTCGCCGTTTTCCAGACGAGCCTTGAATTTCTCGGTCATTGAGCGTAGATCGTCATCAGACATCGCAACGAAAGTAGATTCGTGAGAGTTAACTTCCTCAGCGATCTTCATGAGTTGCTTAAGAGCGCGACCTTCGCCGGCGCGAAGAATCCTGTCCAGAATTGCGACCACGTATCAACCTTCCATGGGAATTGAGAGGGCTATCGTATTAGGAGTTGGTGGGCCGACGCACATGCGGTAGATGCGCCTAAAACTGTCATTTTTCTCTCTCTTAGGGCCATATATGCGCTAGAAAGTGTCGCCCCCGTGGTTACGACATCATCAACGATGATGATTGGCCTTCGCGATAGTCGATCACATTCATCCTCTGTAGCTTTCATTGCAAAAGAATCTCTGAGATTTCTCTCTCTTTCTAATGAGGTAAGGCCAGCTTGATCTCGCACTCTCTTGGTATGCACTAAGAGTTCACTCCATCCAAACAAGTGAATACCTTGATCAGAGAGTCGAGTGATTACTTTCTTGATAATTGGATGAAGAAATGAGTGGCCTCGTCTGCGAATAGCGCGCTTGCTCGAGGGAATCGGAACAAGCAAAACTTGAGAGAGGTCAATTTCTTTCTTCCAAGCAGAGATTGAAGTGACGAGCGCTTGTGAAATGAGCTCCTGAGCAATTCGATTCTGGTCTTCCTTCGCCTTTAAGACTACGGACGAAACCGATTCTCCATACGTGACGACTGAATAAGTGGTAAATCCTCGAGTGCGTGCAATCATCGCCGCCCCCGTCCAATGATTCTGGCACTCGCCACAGATCGATTCAAACTTTTGCTGACACATGATGCAGATCTCGGGGAAGATGAGAGTCTTAAGGCCCTGCACAATGCCTTCATTGTTCTTATTGTTCTTATTGTTCCTATTGTTCTTTTGTCTGTATTTGCTTGATTCCATCTCTCGATTGTGATGGAACGAAACCGCCAGGTGGCTAGAGAGAAGCTAACTTGTGGGAATCTCCGAAAGTGGCGTTGATTCAATTGCACTTCCATGAACTTTAGGCAGAGTCACAACAAAGTTGGAGCCCTTGTTCATCTCGCCCCAAACCTTGATTACTCCCCCATGTAGTTGGGCATCTTCTCTCGCAATTGATAAACCAAGGCCAGTCCCCCCGCGAATACGCGAACGTGAAGGATCGGCGCGCCAGAATCGATCAAAGACTCGTTCAATGTGTTGCTCAGTAAGTCCTACCCCATAGTCGCGCACTCCAATAGAGACAGCGCTCTCATTCTCTTCGACCACAACATCAATAGGTTTTCCTTCAGAGTGATCAATCGCATTCGCTAAGAGATTTCGCATAATGCGCTCAACTCTGCGTGGGTCCGCATCGATGAGAACTGGCGTTACTGGCGCCTCAATACGCAGCATTGCATCTCGATCTTTCGAGGCGATACCTAGATCGTCTGCACATCTGCGAACCAATGTAGAAATGTCCACTTTCTCTAAAGAGAGAGTTGCTACCTCGGCATCGAATCTGCTTACTTCAAGAAGATCGGAGAGCAAGTTCTCAAAGCGTTCAATCTGTGAGATGAGAAGTTCGGCACTTCGAGCGATTGTCGGATCAAAGTTATCGCGCGCTGAATAAATGACATCCGATGCCATTCGAATTGTCGTTAAAGGGGTTCGAAGTTCATGTGACACATCAGAGACGAATCTCTGCTGTACACGAGAAAGGTTTTCAAGTCGCGAGATCTGTTGTTCTAGGGTGTCGGCCATTTCATTGAAGGCGGTTCCTAAACGTGCAATCTCGTCCTCACCTTTGACCTCCATGCGCTTGAGTAGGTCTCCGGAAGTTAACTGCTCGGCTACTTCGGCTGCGTACTTCACCGGCTGGATTACTTGTCGCAGAACAACCGATGCAACAATCATGATTAATGTGATGAGCAGAAGTCCTGCCCCCCACATCGAGCGTCCAATGAGGTCAATAGTTCTCTGTTGAGCATCAAAACCAAAGAGGACATACATCTCGTAATTTCCAACGCGAGGAATGGAGACTGCTTTCCCGATAACTACGCCTGCAAGTTTTTCTCCATTGAGATACTGCAACTCAGATTTCTGCCAATGGATTTCGTCATCTGACTGGACTTTTTTGCGCAACCCATCAGGAACAGATGTCGGTTCGAGGAAATTTGATGTCGAAACGGCAGGAATGCCTTGGGCTCTACGGTCATTTGAATTAAAGAGTGCAATTTCGCGACCTGAATCCTTTGCGCTCACATTTGTGGAGCTAACTATCTCGGAGACGAGCTCCTTGAAGTCAGTTGATCTACCCAGAGAGCCAATAATGAATCGGTAATCTGCGTACTGAATTGCAGACTCACCTTCTGAAATTGACGCCGTAATCTTCTCATCAATGATTCCAGAGGAAATACGGTTGAAAAGGTTTGAGCCAAGAAAGTAGATCAGAGTTATCGAAATGATGCCCGAGAGAGTGAAAACTTTTCGAAAGAGCGACTTTCTAAAGAAACGTGGAGTTTTCACAGAGTAACTAGCCTCGTGAACCTGTTGCGCCTGCCTTGTAGCCAATTCCACGAACTGTATTGATAATCGTTGGGTTTTCAGGATCGTGCTCTATTTTCGCTCGCAAACGCTGAACATGAACATTCACTAGTCGAGTATCGGTCGAATGACGATATCCCCACACCTCACCTAGCAGCGCTTCTCTGGTAAACACACGACCTGGTTCTTTAGCTAGCGCAACTAAGAGGTCAAATTCCAAGCGAGTAAGAGGAATCTCTTTGCCACCACGTGTGACAGTGTGTTCAACAATATCGATTGCAAGATCACCAATTGTTAGGTTGCTTGATATCTCGCCACCTGCTCGACGAAGTCGAGTGCGGATTCGAGCAACGAGCTCAGAGGGTTTGAACGGCTTAACCATGTAGTCGTCTGCGCCTGCTTCGAGTCCTCTGACAATGTCATGCGTATCGCTCTTGGCGGTCAACATGACTATGGGAACGCGCATGGATTGCTTACGGATCTGTTTACAGACTTCAATTCCATCAAGACCAGGCAACATAATGTCTAGTAGAACTAGATCTGGTGGGTTGTTTCGAAACACATCAACCGCTTCATCTCCGCGGCTGACAAGATCTACTTCAATTCCAACTCCGTTGAGGACGATTCCAAGCATTTCGGCAAGGTCTTGATCATCATCAACGACCATCACCGATGTCATTAGCTGCCGTGCTTCCAGGAGTTGAGGTACTCAACCTGAATCGGTGTCAGAGTGTCGATCGATGCACCCATGCTCTTGAGCTTGAGGCGAGCAACCTCTTTATCGATCTCTGTCGGAACGTTATGAACGCCAGGAGTCAGAGTCTTAGCTGTCTTTACTAACCACTCAGCTGTGAGAGCTTGATCCGAGAAAGACATATCCATGACGACTGCAGGGTGACCCTCGGCTGCTCCAAGATTTACTAGACGACCTTCTGCAATAAGAAGCAGGCGGCGTCCATTGGAGAGAACATACTCATCAGTTTGGTGGCGAATCTTGGAATTCTTTTTAGCGTTCTGTTCGAGCCACGCGACATCAATTTCGATATCAAAATGACCTGAGTTAGCAAGAATCGCGCCATCTTTCATGACGGCGAAATGCTCAGATGCAAGAACTGAGCGATTGCCTGTGACTGTTATGAAGATATCTCCAATTTTGGCAGCTTCGCTCATAGGCATTACGCGGAAACCTTGCATCAAGGCATCAAGAGCTTTTGTTGGGTCGATTTCAGTTACGACGACATCTGCTCCAAGACCGCGAGCTCGCTCAGCTACGCCTTTTCCGCAATATCCAAATCCTGCGACTACAAAAGTCTTTCCGGCGATGAGTTGGTTGGTGGCTCGGAAGATCGCATCGACAGTGGATTGACCTGTGCCGTAGCGATTATCAAACATATGTTTTGTATCAGTGTCGTTGACGGCAACCATCGGGAAAGTGAGCGCGCCATCTTTTGCCATCTGCTGGAGACGAATGACTCCCGTCGTGGTCTCTTCGCATCCACCTGCGATGTTAGGGAGCAATTCGGTGCGAGTGGTATGCAATGTGTTAACGAGATCGCAACCATCATCAAAAACCTGATTTGGTTCGATATCAAGTGCCGCATTGATATGTGCGTAGTAACCATCACGATCAACCGCATTGCGAGCAAATACGCTGATTCCGTATTCGTGCACGAGAGCTGCTGCGGTGTCATCTTGTGTCGAGAGAGGATTCGAGGCACAGAGCGCGATTTCTGCGCCGCCAGCCTTAAGCGCTCTCATGAGATTTGCTGTCTCAGTTGTGACATGCATACATGCCGCAATTCGAACTCCGGTGAATGGCTTCTCTTTTTCGAATCTCTCGCGGATTTGAGCCAAGACTGGCATGTTGCGCTCTGCCCATTCGATGCGCTTCTTTCCTTCAGAAGCGAGCGAGGCATCAGCGATGTCGTGCTTTGGCGTAGTCATAGTTGCGAGATTCACGATTGAAGATCTCCTTCATAGAGCGGCAATAGAGCCCTAGTTTAGCCGTTTCGCATAAGGCGCAACACCAGATCTTGAACCCGAGCCAATTCGTCAAGCGTATGAGCCTCGACATTGAGCCTCAACAAAGGCTCAGTATTTGAAGGTCGAGCATTGAATGACCATGTATCAGCAGAGACAGTCAACCCATCTAATTCATCAAATGAGACTCTCTCTGAAGCACCCGCAAAGTGAGCCTTAATTGCTGCAATTGAGGCGCTCTGGTCTTCTACTGTTGTATTGATCTCTCCACTGAGATAGTACTTGTTGTATTTCTGCAGAAGTTTCGAGAGTTCAATCTGGTTATCAAGTAGAGCTGCAATCGCATGAAGCGCTGCGAGCATTCCTGAGTCTGCACACCAGAAATCTTTGAAATAGAAATGGCCAGAGTGTTCACCACCGAAAATCGCATCATTATCAGCCATCATCTTCTTGATGTAGGAATGGCCTACGCGACTTCGTAGCGGACGCCCACCATTTGCTTCCACGATTTCTGGGACCGCTTTGGAGCAGATGAGGTTATAGATGATTGGGGCTCCAGGACTTTTTACCAATTCTCGTTCTGCAATGAGCGCAGTCAAAGCCGATGGTGAAATGAGTTCTGATTTCTCATCTACCAAGAAGCAGCGATCAGCGTCGCCATCGAAGGCTAAACCAATATCAGCTTTCTTATCGCGTACGAGTTTCTGTAGATCAACAAGGTTTTTTGCCTCGATTGGATTTGCTTCGTGATTTGGAAAAGTTCCGTCTAATTCAAAATAGATACCATCGACGACAGCATTGATGCGCTCCATCACCGCAGGCGCTGTATGTCCACCCATACCGTTTCCTGCATCGATCGCGATGCGAATCGGTCTTCCCTGAAACTCCTTTGTAAAAGTCTTCTCTGGAAATAGCGAGAGTAAAAAGTTCACATAATCTGGAAGAAGATTTCGTGTACTTTCTTTTCCAAGTGGGCGATTCGGAATGGGAAAACCTTCGGCAATTTGCTGCTTAATCCAGAGCAATCCAGACTCTTGGCCAATCGGCTTTGCACCGCTCTTGCAGAGCTTGATTCCGTTGTAGGCGGCTGGGTTATGGCTCGCCGTGAACATTGCGCCTGGAAGGTTGAGATGACCCGATGCAAAGTAGAGTTGATCGGTAGAGGCCAGTCCAATCCGAATAACATCGAAACCTTGTGACATCACTCCATCAGAAAATGCCGTAGCTAGCTCTGGTGATGATGGCCGCATATCTTCACCCACAACCACAGTCGCGGGCTCTCGCTCGCGTTCGATAAATCGTGCAAAAGCAATTCCTAGTGCAAAGGTGAAGTCAGGCGTAACTTCTTCATCGACCAGACCACGAATGTCGTATGCCTTGATTATCTTGTTGAGTAATTCAATATCCATGATTCTTTCAGATCTCAAATATCACAGTGATGACTAGCTCTGATTTGGAATTGCGCGAAGGTGACCCCGTCTTCCAACTTCAGGAGTGACCGGCTTCGGCGCTAATTCCATCTTCGCAGTCTGACGAACTGCTTCTGCAATCGCCAGAACATCTTCTGGAGATGGTGCTAACTCATCAGAATCAGCTTTATGTTGGATAACAGTCCATCCTTGTGGCACAGTCAATTTCGTCGAATGATCTGCGCAGAGATCATATGAGTGTGGCTCTGCATAGGTTGAAAGTGGCCCAAGCACGGCTGTTGAATCGGCGTAGATATAAGTCAATGTCTTCGACGCATGCGCGCTGCAACTAGATCTGGTGCAGCGTCGACCAAGAGCGCTAGGTCGATCTGCGCTGGGTCGATCGCTGCTTGAGCTCATCTTCGAAGACATGGCGTGAGATTAGTCTGAAGATGACTCAATGACTTGTATTGACCTGCCAGAGTTGATTAACCGCGTGGCTGAATTACGGCCACATCAGCAATCGGCTTTGTAGCACTCTCGAGGTTTGTGCTCTGTACTACTGATAAGTGGGTAACGCCATCGCGCGAAATCCACGATGCTCCTGCCAACGCTCCGGATCTATTCACAATCGTCATCAAACGCACCCCTGTGGGAACTTTCCAGTTAACGATCTCTTCCCCACGAATCGATTTTGAGGAGCTTCTGCCCTGGTTGTCTCTCCATGTGATGTCGACCAAAACTCGCTCACCGACAAATGAGAGCGTTGGTTCGAGTCCATAAAGATTGAAAGAAACCGTTCCAAAACTCTGAGATGCAGAGCTCCACATAAAGTCTGAGACAGAGCCACTTCGCACTTCGGTAAAGACGGCTGCTACGACTGGCTCAGTCGATGTGACTTTAAGGCCGAAGGTTTTGCCTCCTAAGTCAACTTCACTCAAATCTAGATCTTTCACTTCTTGTGGATTCAATGAGATGTCTCCGAATCCAACCGGAATGAAAACTCCTTCTGGTGAAATCACTTCGACGCTGGCTGATGCATCAACTTTTCCTGTGGTCATGATTCTCAGGCTGTGTCTGACCTGACTTGAACTTCCAAACCTGATGGGCAATGAAGGGATGGTGAGTTCTTCAGATGGTTGCGTGAGTGGAGCAACAAAATCTCCCCCAACATTGTTGAGGCCACGGACTCTCTCATCCAAGAGATAGCTTGTGACGCGACCACTTCGAGTTTCAACTTTCAAGACAATGCGATCTGCGCCAGGATCTAATGAATCGATTCGAATTACTCGCTCAGAAGAAGGTTTTACCGTCACAGGAACCGTCTGGGTCGGACCATTCTCTGAAAAACTTGTGACATCGACGATTGCATCGCTCAGTCCACTATTTATTAGTACTAATTTGGATTGGCTAGTGACATTCGCAGTTCCGCCAACAAACCAAGCGGTCCCATCATTGAGCGCACAGGTCAACGCAGCGGTCCATCTTCCTGCTCGAGTCTGAAGCCCGATTGTGTTAGAGGGATTTCCGTCAATCAGAATCGCTCCGTTATTGAGTGTCAGTGATCCAAATGAGTTCTTCCGAAGCTCTACGTTGGGTCTAGAGACTTCTCGGATTGCCGTTGACTTGGACGGCAGTAACGCAGTCGCCTTCGCATCACCTATTGGCCCAGGACAGGTGGTAGCGGGATAGGAAAGTGTGATCTCAGTCGTAGAGGAAGTTTGTGGAAGTAGGTGTGCAACGTGCAGCACGATGATGAAAACAAGGAGCGCAATCGAAGCTCTCGTCTCTTTCATGCGAGCTCCTCTTCTCGCATCTGGCTTCGTCGTCTACGAGCAGGTAGAGCGAGCACAATCAGCGTCACAAAAGCAATGATCTGTAAAGATATCCAACCACGGCGCGCAGTGGCGTCATGGAAGATGACAAACTCTCCTGGTTCTGAGACTACAAATCGAGGAATTCCATTCTCAGTCTCAGTCGCAGAAACATATGAGCCATTGAGTAACATTTTCCAACGTTGATCAAATTTCTCTGTGATGACAATTGTCCCTGTTGTGGTGAGTTCTCCTTCGGCTCCAATGTCACCGCTAGGGAGAACTGAATAAAGTCCATCACTAGATAAGAAAGAAATATGTCCCAACGCTCCAGGAACTTTCCACGAGATTCCTTCATTAGTAGATGCGGCACGCGAGAATCCACCGGCTCCATCAATAGTGCGGACCAAATCTTCATTTAACGGCCTGGACATAAATAGATAGCGGATTCCGAATTCGGCAAATACCTGGCTTGATGTAACACCAGAACCAGAAACTAGATCATTGACCGCTCGAGTTACGACCGGTGATAGCCCAGTAATGACATCTGGCTCGCCCAACATCAGATCTCGTTCACGAGCAATGAAGTATTTGAGTTTTCCATCATCATTTCTAAATACCAATGTCTTATAACGATCGACTGTCTGGGCACTTGCACTAAGAAATGCTGGTAGCGCGGACTCCTTCTTTGCTTGCAGAGGTGCAGTTGAGCCTGATGTGAGCCACCAGCCTGCAGATGCAATGACTGAGAATGTTGCAAGGACGCTCGTGAGTCCAAGCAGAATATGTCGAAAATCGATATTCGATTCAGAAAGTGCGGGTACGTATTGGTCAACCATGATGATTGCTGCAATGAGTGCGGTAAGAGTTGGAATTACCATCAAACTACCCACCCAGAGCTGTTCAGGTACAAAGCTTCCGTGGCCCGAAACTTGACGAGATCCCAAGAGCGCTGAGAATCCGACGAAAAAGATTGCGATCTCACCCAAACGGGCAGTCTTGCTGACAAAGATCGCGATCAAGGCGATAAAGAGAATGGGTGAAAGAATCCACAATGGTGGCGCACCAATACCACCTGGATTTCCAAAAATTATCGAGAGAACGTCTCCTCCACCCAAAGTGAGGCCAGGATCAAGCAAAATTCGTGAAGGATGCAATATAAATTCGAGAGACCACGGCGCACACACAGCAATTGGCGTGGCAATCAGAGCGATACGTCGCGCGTTCTTTCGATCAAAAATCTCCTTTGTCATGGGGTGGGTCTGTGAATTAAATGCAATGACATCAAAGATCACCAGAATGAATTGCCAGAGGACAATTGTCATGAATGCCAGAGGTGAGAAAGCGCAAACAATCGTCAACAGCAGTGCGAGCCACCACGTTTTGCGCCAACCCAAATTTTCCAACTGTTCGAGGCCAAAGAGAGCGCGAATCAGCCAGGGGCCAATGACAATCAATACGACGGTACCAAGTCGTCCGCTATTGATAGCGCTCAGGGTTGTTGGAGAGAAGGCATATAGCAACGCCGCAGCTAGAGCCAAGAAATGTAATTGGGTGAATTTGCGCGCTAAAGAGTAAGCGCCCCACAATGCCAGTGGTACTGCAGAAACAAATAGCGCAGTTATGAAGAAAGAAGAGTTAGCAGCGGTCAGAAGAGAAGCCAAGCCAATAAAAGCGACCCAAGGCGGCACATTCGCGCTTGAACCTAGACCGACAGTGTGCCAAGAATCGGAGTACATGCCGAGAAGATCGAGCGCGCTAGCGGGTGTTTCAGGAAGCGCACCTCCAACAATTGCGCCAAATCTTCTCCGTGATGCAATTAAGGAGAGCAATACAACGAGTAGAGAGATGGAGAGGATTGGTCGCTTTGTGAGCCATCTGATTGGAGATGGCGCACGCACTAAATCGATATCAGCGTTTTCTAACGCTTCATCATTGAGATCAAGGGCTGAGGAAGTTCGAACATCTTCATCGTCATAAAGCGAACTACTTCGCCAGGCGCGTGTGATAGCCCCGCGTGAACGTTCAATTGCCAGCTGAAATTGTGAACCTCGTGGTGGGACAAATCGAGCAACAACTCGAGAGGAAACGAGGCGGCTCTTTCTGCGCATGGCACGTGCACGAACAAGATCTTGAGGTTGTAGCAAAAGCAGCGCAACGGCTGCGATTTCATCGAGCGCATAACCTGGCAATTTTGCGAGCAGATAGCCAACAGCTCGGAAAACAGCTGCACCTAGCAGTTGCAGTGCAATCAATGGGGTTAACCACCAGGAAGCATTTGCTAAGAGAACATAGGCTGCGTGGCGACGATCCAAGAGAAGTGGGCGATGAAGAAAAGCTCCTGTGACATCAATGCTGCGTCTTTCGTTGGCAGCGGCCTCGGCATGAAATGCGATTGCTTGTGGAACAACAATGACCGAGTGACCTGCGGTGTGTACACGCCAACCAAAGTCGACATCATCGCGGAAGAGTGAGAGCTCTGGATCAAATCCACCAAGTTCGTCAAACACATCGCGTCTGATTAAGGCGCCGGCCGTACTGACAGATAAGACTTCGCTGACATTGTCATGTTGACCTTGGTCCTGCTCGCGGAATTCCAAGCCAGTCCAACGCGCACCATTACCGGCGATACTTACGCCTACTTCAAGTAAGTGGTTGCGATCATGCCAACCGCGCAATTTTGGTCCAGCCATGGCAACACTTGGGCGTTGCTCGACCGCTTCTAATAATTCTCCTAGCGCATTCGCAGCCGGAGCACAGTCATCATGAATCAACCAGATCCATTCAATTGCACCATCTGGCGCAGCTTTTAGTTTGGAACTCGCCAACGCTTCTTTTACTGCAGAGCCAAAACCTGTTTCTCGAGAAGTTGAAATAGTTGTTATCCCTGCGCTCTTCAGCAGTCGCATGGAGCTATCTGTCGAACCAGTATCAATTGCAATGACTTGGTTAATTTCGCGACGTTGTTTTGCAAGTGATGCAACAACTTCTGGAAGCCAGAGTGCGCCATCGTGTGACACGACTACTGCGGTAACAAAGTGCTGTTGTGAAGTCGGCATTTCACCGCCTCTTACTTAAGTTAATCGTCGATACGTTTAAGGACGATACGTTAAAGGAGTTAAGGAAATTGTGTTGTGAATCGAGAAACGCAATCTGTCGAAGAGATTTAGGCTGGACGGCGCTTGAGGCGACGACGCTCGCGCTCGGATAGTCCGCCCCAGATTCCAAAGCGTTCATCATGAGCCAGAGCGTATTCAAGACACTCTTGTCTGACCTCACAGGAGAGACAGACGCGCTTAGCTTCACGGGTTGAACCACCTTTTTCCGGGAAGAATGCTTCTGGATCAGTTTGGGCGCAGAGCGCTCGTTCTTGCCATGAAAGCTCAACGATCTCTCCATTACCCAATTGAATGCTTGGACCGGGAATGAAAGTCTGCTCTATTCGACGAGCATCAGCCATCAGCAGGACTCCTAAGACAGTGGCCCACATCTGGTGGCGGGCCCAATGGGGGAATTACACGCGTGTTATTCCCCAGAGTCAAGCCGCGAAGAGGGGAAATCTGAGAAAAGTGTCCAAATTTTGTGCTTGTGGAGTTGAGATATCTCTCAATTCTGCTGGAAAAGAGTCATAACCCATTCAGATTTCCAAAATCTAGAGAATTTGACCGATGATTTTCTGGCCTGAATCGATCGAAAGATCTGAGGAAATGTAGCTATCGTGGATCTCAACGCCCGCTGCTATGTGAACTCGAGCGCCAATAATCGACCCTGAAATCCGAGAGTCTGGTCCGACCGTTGAACCCGAGGAGATAACTGAGCCCTCCCCTACTTTCGCGCTGGGATGTATCTCGACATGGTCTTCAATGAGTGCTCCATGAGAAATACCAACTGTTGCGCCAGAGAGTTCTGGTTTAAGAATTAAATCGCGCGAAGCCTGAATGAATGATTGTGGCGTACCCATATCGATCCAGTAATTCTGATCAAGATAACCGTAGACACGACCGCCACTTTCAAGAAGTTTGGGGAAAGTTTCACGCTCGACGCTTACAACGCGTTTTTGTGGAATCTGCGCTAAAGCTGAGGTGCGAAAAATATAGCAACCGGCATTAATTGTGTCGGCAATAGGATTATCCATCTTTTCTAGGAATGCCGTGACGCGAGAAGTATCATCAATCGGAACGCATCCATAAGCGCGAGGATCTGCTACTTTCGTCAGATAGAGCGTGACATCTGCATCCATTCTTTGATGCAGTGCAATCTGGGCTCGAAGATCATGGCCGCTGAGAACATCTCCATTGAAAATTACGACAGATTCACCATCACGCAGAGTTAAATTCTGGGCTGCATTAGCTATTGCGCCACCCGTACCGAGTGGCTCTTTCTCAATCGCATATGTGATGGAGATTCCGAATTTAGACCCATCTCCAAAATAAGGCTCGAAAACCTCGGCCAAATAAGAGGTTGCGAGCACTAACTCGGTAATTCCTGCATCGCGCGCTTTGATGATTTGGTGCTCTGTTACAGGCTTGCCTGCAACTTTCAACATTGGCTTAGGAGTGTTATTTGTCAGCGGAGCTAAACGAGTTCCTTTACCACCTACTAAGAGAATTGCTTTACTGGTCATTTCATTTGGCCCTATGCCGAAATACGAGCGACGGCTTCGATAATTTTCTCATCTGTTGCAGTGAGCGCGATTCGTACATATCGCGAACCTTGATCCCCATAGAACCGTCCCGGCGTCACCAAGATTCCCCGTTCTGCAAACCATGCAACCGTGGACCAATCTTCTTCACCACGAGTACACCAGATGTAAAGACCAGCTTCTGAGAATTCGATGGTAAATCCAAGTTCCTCCAGCGCTTTTCTCAAGCGAGCGCGCCGATTGCGATATCGCTCGGCTTGCTCAATGACATGCGACTCATCAGCCAGAGCAACAGTGACAGCTTTTTGAATTGGCAACGGAACCATCATGCCCATGTGTTTGCGTATCTCTAAAAGTTGAGCAATGAGTAGAGGATCTCCAACAATAAATGAGCCTCGATATCCCGCCATATTTGAACGCTTTGAAAGCGAATGGACCGCAAGAACGCCACGATTATTGCCATCAGTTAGCCTCAAGATTGATTGAGACTTTTTGCTATCTGGGAAAGATAGGTAACACTCATCGCTTGCCAATACCGAATCTGTTGTACGCATCCAAGCAAGAGCTGCCCTTAACTCATCTTCTGATTGAACCCTGCCAGTCGGATTGGAGGGCGAATTAATCCAAGCTAAATCAACGCTTGTACGAGGCCAGGTGGCTGCATCGATATCGACCTCAATTACTTCAGCACCGGCGAGAATTCCTCCCACGCGATATGTGGGGTATGCGATCTGAGGAATGAGGACTTTTTTCGCTGACAACATGAAGGGAAGGAGCGCTACAAGCTCCTTCGAGCCGATGGTGGGAAGTACATCAAACTCTCCCGATGCCCCGAGAACTTCGACGCAGTATTGCTTGAGTGCGCTACGAAGATCAGCAGCCCCAGTTGTGACGGGATAACTGGGTGAATTTGAATTCTCGCGAAGTGCCTTTTGAATGAAATCAGGGGTTGGATCAACCGGGGTTCCTTGTGAGAGATCGATGATTCCATGCGAATGTTCTCGAGCTCTCTGTCCGTAAGGAGCAAGAGCATCCCAAGGAAAATCTGGGAGCTTTATTGGAGATCCTGAGTTACTCAGCCGCTGGCTTCTTCTGAATTTGAAGAAGTTTCGGGTGATCTTTGGCTATCGGACCAACTTTGCTGGCACCACCAGGTGAACCAATCTCATCAAAAAACTCTGTGTTAACTTCCTTGTATTCGCTCCATTGAGCAGGAACATCATCTTCGTAATAGATCGCCTCAACCGGACAGACTGGCTCACATGCGCCACAATCAACGCACTCATCAGGCTGGATGTACATCATGCGATCGCCTTCATAGATGCAATCAACGGGACATTCCTCGATACACGACTTGTCCTTGACATCCACACATGGAAGCGCGATTACGTAGGTCACGTTCAACTCCTCTTACAGATTACTCTGTCAGTGATGACTTTCTGGATGCCTATCCTACAGAATAGGCGGGTATGAAGCGCGAGATGACTGAACCCAAGCCGCTTCGAATATATGACACTCTCCATAGGTCTGTGATGCCAGTTCGCGCCTCAGATGGCCACACCGTTCGTATCTATTGTTGCGGACCGACCGTCTATCGCGATGCACATGTCGGAAACCTTCGAACTTTTCTCCTCAGTGATTTAGCCCGTCGAACATTAGAGTTCTCTGGCTTCAAAGTTCGTGTCATTCAGAACATTACTGATGTCGGGCATATGAGCGAGGATTTCGAAGAAGACAAAATTCTTGCTCAATCTCAACTTGAGAAGCGTGATCCCTTTGCGATTGCGCGCGACTATGAAGAGAAGTTCCACACGGATCTTGCTGCGATGAATGTGCTACCTGCAGACGCCTACCCCCGTGCCAGTGAATGTATCGACATGATGGTTGAACACATTGCAGCCTTGATTGAGAAGGGTTATGCATACATCGGCGGAGACTCTTCTGTTTATTTCGCGGCAGAGAAGTTTGAGAGCTACGGAGAATTGAGTGGTAATCGCTTAGATGCGCTCAAACCCGGACATAGGTATGAATTCACTGAAGATGGCGCTAAGAAATTTCACGCCGACTGGGCGCTCTGGAAATCTGCCGGAAAGCGTCGCGAAATGGTCTGGCAGACGCCATGGGGATTAGGTTTTCCCGGTTGGCATATTGAATGTTCTGCAATGTCTCTGCGTTATCTCTCTGGACATGTGGACCTTCACATCGGCGGAATAGATCTGCGATTCCCTCATCATGAAAATGAGCGAGCACAGTCCAATCCACTTACTGACAGTGAAGCGGTATCTCTGTGGCTGCATGGTGAGCACTTACTCTTTGAGGGCAAGAAGATGTCGAAGAGCGCAGGAAATGTAGTTCTGATCAAGGATGTGATTGCCCGAGGTATCGATCCTCTCGCGGTCAGATTTTGCTTTCTCGAGAACCGTTATCGCAGTCAGATGGATCTATCCTGGAGTTCAATAAACGCTGCGTTCGCATCTTTGCAGCGATGGCGCGAGAAGTATCAAGAATGGAAGAAATCCGGATCTGAGCTCACCGCTCAGGCTGTTGAGCGAATCACCGCAATTCACGAAGACTTTTTATCCGACCTCGATACACCGCAAGCGATGTTGAAGTTGAGATCAGTCGAACGTGATGAATCACTCTCTGACCGAGAAAAAGCTGCAGTCTTTGAGGGAACTGAGGGGTTATTTGGCTTCACGCTACTTGATCTTTTTGGTCAAAAAGAGTTGTCACCCGAGGCGCAAAGACTGCTTGATTTGCGCGCTATTGCCCGCACCGAGAAGAACTTTGCAGAAAGTGATGAGTTACGAAATCAACTCATCTCATTGGGGGTCGAAGTTCGCGATACCGCTCAGGGTCAAACCTGGGCGTGGATCATCAAGTAATAACGCAGACCCTAGTTTTTGATCTTCTGCAGTAAACCTATTACGAGAAGTCCCACACCTCCGAAAACGAGGAGGTTTCCATAAAGATTCGCTTCGATTAAAACTTCCCCGCCGTTGCCGAGCGTCGAAGCGCGTACCACGATAAAAATCCAGCCACATGCAAAGAGGCTCAATAAGAATTTCGATCTATACATGTTTCGCATCAATCGAAGACCCAAAACGAGGGCAAGCAACGAGACAATCAATCCAAAGGGACGATACGAATTATGAAGAAAAGTTCCTGAGATGCCCACTAATGCACCGAAAAGAAGTGAAACGAGAGCCTTCACAATGTTACTCCCGAGAAGAGATCAATTTCGCGTCCATCTGAGTTTCGTGGCTCTCCCAGCTCGCCATAAACCAATCGATAAAACTCGAGCCCCCACACTTTGAAACCAAGATTGTCTGACAGTGCAAAGAATGGGCCATCGACGGCAATCTGAGTGGGATGAGCTTTCATGGCATTCATCTTCTGTGAGACATACTTTTCGCCATCAATGACCGTCGAAACAAGAGCATCAGGTTGGGCAAATGGGAAGTCTTCGGCCTTTTCAACGCCAAAGAATTGATTGCCAGTGTCTTTCATCGCTTCGATTCCGGACTCTATGACCGAGATTGGAATGGTGTTCCAGTAAATCTTCTGAATATTCCAGCCTCGAGTGCGCGCTAATTCTGCCGCCCGCATCGCAACTCGATGAGCCTGAATGTGATCAGGATGGCCGTAGCCTCCAAATTCATCGTATGTGACGAGAACATGAGGTTTGATCTCAAGAATAACTTCGACTAGATGTTCGGCAGCTTCATCAAGTTGGGCATTCCAGAAATTATCTTCCCGCTGGTTTGGTTCTGAACCCATCATTCCGCTATCTCGATAGAACTTTGAGGGTGAACCAAGGAAGCGATGATCGGTGACGCCAAGAATCTTCATTGCATCAGCTAATTCTGTTTCGCGATGCTTACCCAGATTGTCTTCCTTGTTACTTGCTAAGTGCTCTAGTTCTGGGACAAGAACTTCACCCTCTTCGCCGCGAGTACATGTCACGAGAGTGACCCCGTATCCCTTATCCACGTACATAGCCATGGTCGCACCATTGTTGATGGTCTCGTCATCGGGGTGAGCGTGCACGAGAAGTAGTCGCGGCTTTGTCATGATTAGTTGGAGAGAATACTGGCTTTCATTAGTTAATTCTCACCCTTTCTCGTACGATGATGCCGATGAGTACCAACGACAAATTGGATAATCGCGCACGACTTCCGCGTGACGAGCGGCGAGCCCTTTTACTCTCAGCTGCCTTAGAGGTGTTCACAGTCTCTGGTTTTCACTCAGCCTCCATGGATGAAATCGCAGATCGAGCCAATGTCAGCAAGCCCGTTCTCTACCAGCACTTTCCATCGAAGTTAGATCTTTATCTTGCTGTTCTTGACCTCCATATCGACTCTCTAGTTTTCGATTTACAGAAAGCAATTGCTTCCACCAAAGAGAACAAGAATCGTGTGAAAGCCACTGTCGATGCATATTTTGGCTTTATCGACGCTGAAGGTGGCGCATTTAGATTGCTCTTCGAAAGCGATATGAGCGTTGAACCCCAGGTCCGTGAACGTCTCAACCGCATGACATATGACTGTGCGGTTGCCGTGAGCGCGGTAATCTCGCTCGACACAGGATTTCCCAAAGAAGAGTCGATGATGTTGGCTATTGGCTTGATTGGCTGCGCCCAGATTACGGCGCGCCATTGGTTGGAGAAAGAAGGAAAGATTGATCGCAAGAAAGCAGCTGCCCTTGTGACAAACCTGCTCTGGCGTGGAATCTCAGGGTTTCCCCTTCAGAACTAGTACCCGTGCTTGCAAATGCGGGATTCGACAGAAATCTTTAGGATACGAACATGACGACAAAAAAGAGCGCTGCTGGCAAAGCTGATGTTGCCAAATCCGAAGTTCGAATCTCAGTTGCAGATCAGGTTCGCGAACTTACTATCGAAACCGCATCTGACCGCGAAGAGGTAGTTGGGCTCGTAAAAAAAGCTCTGAGTTCATCTGAGCCTCTAGTTCTTACTGATACTCGCGGTCGCCAATTTGTAGTACCCGCAAACAAGATTGGTTCAGTAGAGATCGGCGATATCTCAGAACGTCGCGTTGGTTTTGCCGGCGCGTAAAAACGCGCGGTTAAATCAGTTCTAGTTTCTCCAAAAGCGTGTAGGTAATTTCGCGGTAATCCGCTGCTACTGCGCTCTGATTGTGCAGAGATAAGACCGATTTGCCAGAGAGTTGAGATTCAAAGACGAGACGATCGGATCTGATGACGGGCTCGAGTACTTCAAAATCTTGAGTTAATTGTTCGAAGATTTCTGGAGCTAGAGCGCCGTTCTGCAAAGTGACCATAAGTAGCGGTTGGGAAGTAAAACCAGACTCGACGGCGAAATTTTTGGCATGTAGTGCGCCCCTGATGGAGAGGATCTCCTCTGTGGTTGGGATGAGAATTAAGTCAGCCAGGCCAGCCAGATAAGTCATGAGGCGATTTGGTCCTGTCGCAGTATCAATGATGACGAGTTCGTAGTCACAGAGCGCTTCACGGAGGTCCTCAATAGTCATTGCTGTATCAATATCGATTGAGCTCAGTCGACTTGCTGATGGAAGTAAGGCGAATCTCTCACCAGTGCGAAGTGTGACTGATTCTAGAGATAGCTCCTTCGCAAGGAACTCTTTCGTACTTGCGCGTGGATTTTCCACTCCGCAGATAAATGTTGTGGCAGATACAGGATCTGCATCGATCAATAGTGTTTTCTTACCGTACTCAGTTGCAGCGACTGAAATTGCGTGTGCGCTCGTCGACTTTCCAACTCCGCCAGCTGTATTTGCAATAACAATGCACTTCATGATGCTTCACTGATTCGTGTACGGGCTGCTTTCATCTGGGGAGTTTCTCGAAATGATTTTGGCAGCACCATCAGTGCTGAGCGAGTGGTCTTGAGAGCTACATCTGTTGCGCTCTGGTGCCCCGGAAGAGTCGGCCAGCCGTAAAGTTTTCTCGCCCAGTGTGGAAGCGCCGCGCCAGCCAGTGATGTCATTCCACTCCAGAGTGGAGCGATAGGAGTTCCGAAACGTAGAAGTGGTGGCAACGGAGGTAGCGCAATAAAGAGGGCTGCTCGCTTTGCATCATCACTTGCTGAAAGTTCAGACATAATTTCTGAGAAGTAATTGTGCATCTCAATTACTGAACGGGGCACTCGCTTTTCTTCTATTCCTACGAGAGTGGCAAAAGTGAGCATCTCATCAACATAAGTATCTTGTTCAACTGACGTAAGGCTCATACCCGATCTCACTGCGGTATCCAAGAATGCGTCAACCATTGCCATGTGCACCCAGAGCAGAAGTTTCTGATCATCAAGCTTGAGCATCGCATGCACTTTTCTTACGCGCGCCGCGAGTTTCTCGGCCTCTTCTTGGGTACCGAAAGTCAGAGTGCCGACATAGTCGCCTGTTCGTTGCAGTCGCCCCCATGCATCTTCTCTGAAATTTGAATGTGCAGCGACTCCTGCCATGGCATCAGGATGGAGAGCCTGTTCAAGAAGAGCGCGAATTCCACCAACAAACATCGAAGTGTCTGAGTGAATCCGCCAGGTCACACTCCCGGGCGAGTAGAAACCGGTGCTCATGCCGAGAAGAGTTCTTTGATGCCTGTCATCAACATCTCAAATGCAATGGCAGCGGTCAATAGTCCTGCCACTTTTGCCAACAACATAACGCCAGATTCCTTAATGATAGAAACGACGTGAGTTGAGAACATCAAAGTCAGTCCAATGATGATGTGCGCACCAACGACAGCCAGAGCGAGCGCAAGAGTCATCGATGAACTATCGACATCCTGGGCAAAGAGCATGATGGTGACGATGGCACCAGGGCCAGCTAGAAGTGGGGTTCCAAGTGGAACAAGCGCAAGATTTTTCTGGATATCTTCATCTGTGCGATTGTCGTGGCCCTTCAATAAGTCGAGCGAGACAAGAAGCAGCAGCAGACCGCCAGCACCTTGGAGAGCTGGCATCGAAATATCGAGATAGCTAACAATAAATTGGCCGAAAAGTGCGAAAAGTGTGATGACAAAGAGCGATGTTCCTGCCGCTTGCCATGCAAGCAAAGTTCTCTGTGCCCGTGTTCGGTTTCCTAATACTCCAAGGAAGATTGGTGTTGCTCCAGGAGGATCAAGAATGACGAGCAGAGTGACAAAAGCCTGAAGCCCAAATGTGATTGTGCTGATATCGCTCATCTTTGTACCACTCTCCTATTCGTTGCTCGCGCTTCTAGAGCCTCCCATTGTCGTGGATGAGTGGTGTATTCCGCCAATTGATTAAGTTTTCCAGTACCGTGATAATCGCTTGAACCGGTAATAATGAGATCTCTCTCAATCGCAAGTCGTAGAAGTTCGCTCTTCTCAATTTCTGAGTGATCTCTATGGTCGACTTCAACTCCATCGAGTCCTGCAGCGATCAATTGATCGAAGAGATCCATACTGATGGTGCGCCCTCGTTGGGATGCGAGTGGGTGAGCGATAACCGCTACGCCCCCAGCAGCTTTGATGAGCTTGATGGCATCTACCGGTGATGGTGAATAGTGATTGATGTAGTACTTCGATTTATTATGTAATAACGCCGCAAATGCTTCTTCGCGTGAAGCGACATGACCACGTGCTACTAGGGCATCGGCAAGATGTGGCCTGCCCAATGTTGCATCGCCCTTACGTTGGGCATGCACTTCTTCGATTGTTATGTCGATGCCTGCTTCATTCAATCTCGCCACGATCTTCTCCATGCGAGATAGTCGATTCTCCCGCGTCTTATCTAACTCTTCGATCAATGGCGTAAAGGTTGGATCAAAGAGCAATCCGAGCATGTGAATGCTGATTCCATTTTCATCTTGGCATGAAATCTCTGAACCAAGAACGAGTTGCATCTGTGATTGAGATGGGTGATGTAAAAGCGCTTGTGTGGCTTCCTCCCAACCACGAGTCGTATCGTGATCTGTGAGCGCAATGACATCTAAACCTTTGTTGATTGCCTTATCGATGAGTTGGGCTGGTGTATCAGTCCCATCACTTGCGTTCGAATGCGTATGTAAATCAATCAACATATGAGCAAGGTTACCGCTTATCGGCTGACTTGCTCCGCAGAACGAAGATCCCACAACCAATGAGTAAAAGTACAAGTCCAGGAATAGTTCCGGTAGGAGGCAATTGATCAAGCCACCAATACGCAAGAATGGCACTGACGGGAACTTCGAAGAAGACAATGAGAGAAACAATGGCAGGAGAAACTCTCTTGAGAGCGAAATTAAACATAGTATGTCCAAGAATCTGCGCACCAGCGATAAGCGCAAGAAGTAGCCACCACTCTCGAGCAGGGAATCCCCAGACTTGTGAATTCGAAACAAGTGCAATAGGAAGCGCAGTCATTGCACAAACGAGATAACAGATCGTGGTGTAAGTAGATGTAGAGAGAGTTCTTTGGGCTTGAGAACCGAGCATGACATAGAGGGCAGCAAGTGCAGCACAGGCTATGGCGGCCAAGTCTCCCAAGAACGCTCGCTGTGAAATTTGAAAATCAACGCCGGTAATTACTAAGACACCAACGAAACTAATAATCATTCCCGTCCACGCCCTACGTGGAATGTGTCCTCCAAGTCTCTTTACAAAATATGCGGCAAATATCGGTTGTAGCGCTGTTAACGCTGTTCCAGCCGCAACTGAGGTATATCTCATCGCAATGAAAAATCCGATGAAGTGAAATGCCAGAGCAATTCCAGCGAGCGTTGACCAGAGAACTCCTTGCCGATTTTCAGGTTTGAGCCACTCACGATTCTTGAGTGCAAATGGCATCATTAAGAGGGCGCCACCAAGGTTTCGCCAAAAAATGAGAGCCAAGATCGGCATAACGCTCAAGGCAATGACGGGTCCTGATGTTCCAATTCCGATGACTCCCAAAATCAACAATGGGATATCTCGCCCCGTAGGCATCTGCGTATGGTCTTGGTCGCGCACGGCACCAACCTACTATCGGATAGCCTTAGAACATGGAGGTACCTGATGCGCACAGCAGAACTCACTCGAATCTTTCTGGCAAAGCTGGCCGGTACTCCTGTATTTGATCCCAACGGGGATCGTGTAGGCAAAGTTCGCGATGCAGTTGCATCGGTTCGCCACGATAAATTAGCGCCACGAGTTCTTGGCTTTATTGTCGAAGTCCCTCAGCGACGGAAGATCTTCATTCCCATTACTCGGGTGACCTCTATCGATGATGGTGGGGTTTTCATAACAGGATCTCTCAATATCCGGCGTTACCAACAGCGCCATGGCGAAATGCAATTACTTGCAGAATTGCTTGATCACTCGACTCATCTGAGCGAAAGTGGTGAGCGCGTTGTTATTGAAGATATCGGTATAGAGCTAAGTGAAAACAAAGATTGGCACGCTCAATACATCCATGTCTTGAAAAAGGCGCGAACACTCCGTCGTGGCACAAGCACAACCGTCAAATGGAATGATGTCGACCTCGAGGCGCCATCGCACACAGTAAATCTTGCCGGCGTTGAAGATGACATCAATCAACTTCCAGCCCAGGATGTAGCAGCCGCGCTTCACGAACTCGATATGGAACAACAAACCGAGATTGCCCGGACTATGGATGATGAGAAACTCGCAGATGTTCTTGAGGAGATGGATGATGCCGATCGCGTCGCTCTGGTGACCCAACTCGAAGGCGAACTTGTCGCCGATGTTCTTAGCGAGATGGCCCCAGACGATGCTGCTGACGTACTGCGCGAAGTTGGCACAGAGAAAGCTGAATCACTTCTGAGTCTCATGGAAGTTGAAGAAGCTCAGGATGTCCGTCGTTTGATGGAATATGAAGATTTCTCCGCCGGTGGAATGATGACAACAGATCCCGTTATTTTGGCGGTGGATTCAACGGTTGCTGAAGCGCTTGCGGCGGTACGACAGAAAGATCTTGCACCTGCGTCAGCTGCTCAAGTCTTTGTGTGTCGCGCTCCCCTTGAGACCCCAACCGGAAGATTAGTTGGTGTGATACATATGCAGCGTTTACTCCGTGAACCGCCCGCATTAAGCCTGGGAATCGTCGCAGATAAAGAGACAAATGCGATCTCACCAGAGACTCCACTGAATGATGTTGTGAAACATCTTGCTAATTACAACTTGATTGCCGCACCCGTTGTCGACGAACATGAAAGATTATTAGGAGCAGTCACTGTTGATGATGTGCTTGACCACTTGTTGCCAGCAAACTGGCGCAATACAGATCGGGAGGCATAGAGATGGCTCGCTCGTCGCGTCTGGAAATTCCACGTGAATCTCGTCGTTCCCTGCACCCAAGTTACGATCCAGAGACCTTTGGTCGCATCGCTGAAAGATTCGCTCGCTTTATCGGAACCGCAAAGTTCCTTGTCTACATGACTTTTTTTGTTGCCTCATGGGTAACGTGGAACTCTTTGGGACCAACTCACTTACGTTTTGATGAATACCCATTTATCTTCTTGACGTTGTTGCTTTCTCTCCAAGCTTCCTACGCCGCACCCTTGATTCTCTTGGCTCAAAATCGCCAAGCAGATCGCGATCGCGTCACCTCTCAGGAAGATCGAGCGCGAGATGAGCGAAATCTTGCGGTGACTGAATTTATGGTCCGCGAGATTGCTGCGATGCGCAAAGAGTTAATTGCTGAGATTAAAGAGTTGATGCAGGAGAAATCAGGTACTGACCCCAAGCCTGACGCCAAGTAAGGATTTCTTTCGCGGCGCAAGTTGATCAACAATCGCAAGGAACTGTTGAGCAGCTGGCGAATCTGGATTGCGCCATACGATTGGTTTTCCTTCGTCTCCACCTTCGCGTAACTCAATCTCAAAAGGAATCTCACCCACAAGTGGGACATCGGCTCCCACGAGCGTGCTGAGTCTGCGCGCAGTCTCGGCGCCGCCACCTTCTCCAAAAAGTGCAACCTTTGCTCCTGTGGCGGGATCTACATACGGAGACATGTTCTCAATAACTCCAATGATGTGTTGCTTGAGTTGGTGCGCGATACGCCCAGCGCGTTCTGCAACTTCTGCAGCAGCGATTTGTGGCGTAGTCACGACAATGATCTCTGAGGCAGGAATGAGTTGACCAAGTGAAATTGCAATGTCACCCGTGCCTGGCGGAAGATCTAGCAGAAGGAAATCTAAATCTCCCCAATAGGCATCGCTGAGAAGTTGTTCGAGCACTCGATGGAGTAATGGGCCGCGATAGGCGACCGGATCTGCGCGATCAGGCTTAAACATCTCAATTGAAACGACCTTAATGCCATTTACTTCGATAGGGATAAATGTCTGATCAATTGCCGTCGGTCTCTGTCCTTCTATTCCAAGAAGTCGCGGAATTGAATGGCCATAAACATCTGCATCAAGGACTCCGACTTTGAAACCTTTGGTAGCCAGCGCAGCTGCGAGATTGACGGTGGCGGAGGATTTTCCGACTCCACCTTTGCCAGAGGAGATTCCCCATACACGAGTCAATGAGTCGGGTTGGGCAAAAGGGATGAATTTCTCGCGTCCGCCTCGAAGCAATTTCTTGACGTTATCGCGCTGTGTTTCATTCATCACGCCAAATTCCAGTGCGACTTCAGTTACTTGCGGAATCTTGCGGATTGCTTCTGTGACATCTTTCTGAAGGCGATCTCTCATCGGACAACCAGAGATCGTCAGTAGAACTTTGACCGATGCTCTGCCGTTAGCGAATGTAACGCTCTCGACCATGCCTAAATCAGGTAATGGACGATGCAGTTCTGGATCCGAGACAGTTGCTAGGGCTTGATGGATTAATTCAACGACATCCGAACTCATAGAAGATCCGGATCAATCTTGGCGACATCTTTGATTTCTTTGCTCTGACGTTTGACATCGTTGATGACAGGTTTGACATCATCCATCGCATTACCGATGACTTTTTTTGCCAGATTCTTTGGCGTCAAATCGCTCACATCGAGATCTTCAAATCCAGGGCCGAGATTCTCTTTCAATTCTCGCGAAGCATAAGAAGTAAAGTTTCGTACCTTATGCAGGAAGCGAGCAAAATCCTTGGCTGCATTTGGCAATTTGTCGGGACCGACGAGAAATAAACCCAGCACAATGAGGCCGAGGAACTCACCCATTCCGACTCCGAACATCTGCCTATCCTAGAGTTTTTGCGCTAAACCTTCGTAGCGACCAAGACTCCATCGCCAACTGGCAAGAGCATTGGTAGCCAGAGGTCACTGGACTCTTTGATTACTTTCATCACTTCTCTATAGGCGATGCTCTCAGGATCGCGCTGAGTTGGGTCTGTGACTTTTCCTGATAACAAAGCTCGATCAATCACCAGAATTCCTCCTGGGCGGAGCGATCTGTGGGCGTTCTCTACGCTCTCGAGTAAATCTGTGCTGCGACGCATAATAAAGATGTCATACAGACTATCGGCTAACTTGCCGACAATCTCGCGACTGTTGCCAGTTATCAGGCGAAATCGTGAAGCGTTGATTCCAGCTTCTTCAAATGCTTGTTTCGCCAACTTGGCATTTTCGACTTCATCATCAATCGATGTGAGAAGTCCCTTTGGTGACATCGACTGGAAGATCCAGAGTCCACTTACGCCTGCACCAGTTCCAATTTCAACGATAGATGTAGCACCAATGAGGTGAGTGAGATAGCGCAGTAGGGAGCCCACTGCTGGAGTGGTGTCATATGTACCAATATCTTCTCCGCGATGTCGAGCGCGTTGGATGATTTCGGTTTCTGGAACGAAGTTATTTGAAAATGCGCGCATATCTCCGCGCTCGGCAAAGACTCTCTCAGAGAATCCTTTATCGCCGATTTCAGGCATCACAATGAAGCAATCCATTCGGTAAGTAAACGAACGCCATAACCTGTTCCGCCTTTGACATTCTCGCCTGCGTCAACTTCAGAACGCGCAGGTCCTGCGATATCAAGATGGGCCCACTTTCGTTTGCCGACAAAATGCTCGAGGAAGAGAGCCGCGGTGACAGATCCGCCCTGGAATTTGAATTTATCTGCTGTGTGATTGAGATCTGCGACATCGCTTTCTAGGGCGATTGTGTAGTCATCAATCAATGGCATGTGCCAGATTCGATCACCAGTGAAGTCACCGAGATCAGCAAGGCGAGATGCAAGCTTCTTGTCACGTGTGTACATCGCGCCGTAATAACGGCTTAGTCCGAGAGTTGCGGCACCCGTCAGAGTGGCGACATCAATCAAGTAATCAGGATCGAGATGCTTGTTTGCATACGCAAGCCCATCAGCAAGCACTAGGCGACCTTCAGCATCGGTATTGATTACTTCAACAGTGGTGCCACCGTAATGAGTAATAACATCGGATGGTCTCTGTGAAGTTCCAGATAGCGCGTTTTCGGCCAGCATCAGAAGCGCTGTGACACGGACTTTCAAACCTAGTTCAGCGGCTGCAACAGTGGCCATGAGTACGGCTGCGGCGCCCGACATATCGCTCTTCATCGCAGTCATAGTGTCGTACGGTCTCTTGAGCGAGACTCCACCAGTATCGAATGTAATTCCTTTGCCTACGAGCACAACATGTGGAACTTTCTTTGCTCCGCGAGGCTTATATGACACCTCAACGAAGCGAGGTGGATTTTCCTGACTGGAGTTTCCGACAGCGCGTAGTCCGCCAAATTCTGCCAACTCTTTACCTGATTTAACCTTCACTGAAAGCAGAGGATTCTTGGCAAGGCTCTTAGCTTGCGAAGCCATCCATGCAGGAGACTTAATGTTGGAGGGCGTATGAATCAAGTTGCGGGCATTCCAGGTAGCCTTGAGGAGAACGGTCGAGCGCTCTTGAACCTCAGCAAAATCCCCTACCAGAATGAACTCTGGTGTTTCAGGCGCGGTAGATGTCTTCTCGCTCCATGTGTAGGTTGAAAGTGCAGATGCAAGGAAGTGAATCTGTGCTTCACGATCTCGCTTGACTAAGAATGAGATAACTCTTGACTTGCTGCCTTTAACTTTTCGACCGAGCGCCGCGCTAGCTTTTCGTAAATCAGAATCGGACGCTGTCCCAACGCCTACGAGAAGGATTCTCGTGACATCGTCTTTAAGAATTGGAATATCGATTACTTCACCTGGCTTTGCCGTCACGCCGGTGCCATGCTTCTTGATTTCAGTAGTGAATGAAATTCCAAAGATTTCTTCTAAAGTTTTAATCTCTTTCTTAGAGAGATTGATGATGACTTCGTTATTCTCGTAAGAGATAGGAAGAGCTATATGCGTAAAACTTGTAAAAAATTTCTCCGAGAATTCGCTCGGAGATTTCACCGATCCGAGTTTCGGAATCGGACGGTTCACTTCTTTAGTAGAGCAATCGAAGCGTTGAGAACGTCGGCGAGATTGCGAGCTTCTTCTTGATTAAGTTCAACCACGAGGCGTCCGCCGCCTTCGAGTGGGATACGCATAACAAGACTGCGGGCTTCCTTTGTTACTTCCATTGGTCCATCGCCAGTGCGGGGTTTCATGGCTGCCATAGGTGCGCCCTCTTTCTTCGCTCAAACTTCTGCTCAAACTCGTGCTTGGCCCAGGTAGAGAACCCCAGGAAAGAAACTGAGTACCTGGTGAACCAGGAGGAGAATTATCTCGTATCTAGCTACCTAAGGGGAAATTGAAAGCCGAGCTCAATCGAGCGCGACCTGAGGCTAGAACAGCGCTTACTGCGCGCTCAGGGACCCCTATTTTGGCGGCAATGTCAGCGATGGAATTTTGGCGCAGAAAATGGAGGGTCAGAACAATGCGCTCTTCCTCTGGAAGTGCAGCAATGAACTCAGCAAGAGTCTGATTCTGCTGCTCCATCACGCTCTGACTTCGCTCCTCATAGATACAAGGTTACTCGCGGTCGGCGTCATCAGGCAGTACAAGACCGCGCGAACTTCCTTAGAGAGTAGGTAACCGCGATAAGAATGCCCGGTTTGATGAGTAGGAGAATCGGTTTTGGCGCATCGATCTTTTCGTACCAATCGAATCGAATTCGGCCAGGAGCAACTTCAATCAACCTAAATTCGCCAAGGCCCTTGATGAACTTGCCGTAATGATCAACAGCACAAAAGTATGGTGGATTCCATTCAGTCACCTTCATCTGATCCAAGATTCCAAGTTTGCCAACCCCTGTGAATGCTTCGATCACAGTTCCGACTCCGGAGACTCCACTGTCATCAGCGCTTGACCAGACCTTTGTCATAGCCATCCAATCGCCTTGAGATTTCCAGTCCACTAATCGATTCCAAATTGATTGGATATCTCCATTAATCTCAACCGAGACGCGGAATTCCTCCAACATCATCTACTTGCTCTCTGTAATGTGGCGGAGGGCTGAGTCGATATCAACGCACCATTGGACTAACTCATGTTGTCCAGGCTTCATGAAATTCTTTTCGGTCAAATCATTCAGTGCGATACGTAAACTTGAGTAAACACTAGATGGATCCAATACGGCAATAGGTTTGCTATGGAATCCAAGATATCTTCCAACCCAGATTTCAAAAAACTCTTCGAGCGTTCCGATTCCACCGGGCAAAGCAATAAACCCATCAGCTAGCTTCTCAATGAGTCCTTTTCTTTCTCGCATATCTGCTACGACATGTAATTCGCTCGAATCGTGATCGATGAACTCGACATTCATCAGCCTTTCAGGAATTACCCCGATGGTTCGTCCCCCAACATTGCGGGCGCCTTTTGCTACTTCTCCCATAACTGAGATAGCGCCACCACCCCAGACCAATTCATGGCCTTGTTGCGCAATAGCCGAACCCAAGTCGAATCCCAGAGTTAGATTCTCTGGAGATACTGCCATTGATGAAGCGCAGTACACAGCGATTTTCATGTGCGCACTCTAGAGCGTCAGACCACATGAGAGCCTCTTCACCATTGGCTCTGCGCAGGTCAGCAGGTAGTAAGTACTTCATTGAGCACCTCATTGAGCACTAGATGAGTCTCTGTTGGTAGCGTTTGCCCGTGAGCGAAAACGGAAAAGCGTTTGGATATGGAGTTGCAACTATCGCAGCCGACGGATCCACGCTCGATACAGCATTTCACAGCCTTGGTCTTGGCCCGCTCAATACTGCAGCAGCCGTAGAACTATCAAGTTTTGAAGGCGCAGATAACGATCGCAATATTTCCCGTAAAGCCGTAGCAATAGAAATTGAATTAGATAAGGCGCCAGCATCTGTCCCTGATGCGTATTTGAGATTACATCTTCTCTCTCATCGCTTAGTTAAGCCACATGGACTGGCGCTCGATGGAATCTTTGGAATTCTCAACAACGTCGTCTGGACGTCACACGGACCTTGTGCGATTGCTGGATTCGATAATGTGCGACGACAACTACAGAAGAAGTATGGATTTGTTGCCATCTATGGAGTAGATAAGTTTCCCCGAATGGTCGACTATGTAATTCCTGACGGCGTCCGAATCGCAGATGCAGATCGCGTCAGACTTGGAGCGCATCTCTCTGCTGGCACAACTGTGATGCATGAAGGATTTGTTAATTTCAATGCTGGCACTCTGGGTGCATCGATGGTTGAGGGGCGAATCTCTGCTGGCGTTGTGGTCGGAGATGGCTCCGATATCGGTGGTGGCGCATCAATCATGGGAACTCTCAGCGGTGGTGGAAAAGAAGTAATCTCGATTGGCAAGAAAACATTGTTGGGCGCAAACTCAGGACTTGGAATCTCATTAGGTGATGATTGCGTTGTTGAAGCTGGCGTTTACATCACAGCCGGCTCGAAAATTAAATTACCTGATGGGACTATCGTTAAGGCCCGCGAGCTCTCTGGCGCGAACGGAATGCTCTTTAGACGGAACTCCCAGACTGGTGCGCTCGAGGCCCTACCGAAATCTGGTTCGTGGGGCGGTCTTAACTCAGTTCTGCACGCAAATTAATCACTAGTACTGATCGCTCGAAGGATATTAATTAAGACAGAAGCGCGTAGTTAGAACGAAATTCTCCAGGCACTCTGTTGCAATAAATGGAATTCGCACAATTGGCCGAGTGTTATGAATCCAGGTCGATGGCAATTTAACTCGTGAACGGAAGACCTCCCCCGTTAATGTCACGCTCGCGCCAGTGCTTGAAGTTCCGGTAATGGAGGTGATGCTTCCGGTCGCGGTTCGAGAATTGATAGCAAATGAGACTACGTTTGGCAGGCCAAATGCTTGAGCCATCACCGACTGAGGAACGAATCTGGACCAAAGTGCATATCGACGGTTAATCATCGGATCAAGACTCCAGGGATCTGGAACGCCTAATAGGTAATCAATAGATGAACCCCATACATCCTTGATGTTCTGGGTAATCCCGCCACTTGATGAGAAGTAGAAGGCATTTATCGGCTTGCCATCCAATGTAACCGTTAAAGCATTCTCTTCATCAACGAATGTGCGATTCACTGCTTCTTTCCATTTGATTCCGTAAATCGCTTCTATCTCTTTGGCATAGCCGACAAAGTTCTGATCAACAGTGGTGCTATAAATGTTGCAGTCACATTCGACCCTGACGCGATTGAGTTTATTTAGCGCATATGTGCGCGCCGCAATTGCTTGTGCCTCTAAAGCTGCAGCAGGCCATGATGATGGAACTTCTCCCAGTCCCCAGAGATATTCATCATGGAGACGTAAGGTATTGGTGACTGCGAGATATGAAGTAACTAGAGTTTGTACGCTTTTGAAAACAATCTGCCCATACTTATACTGATTGACGACCGTTCCATTTGTTATGTTGATAGTGGTAGTTGTCGTGTCCCACCTGATGGTCCATGCCTTTGCTGGGCTAATTGCTGCGTATTTTGCGGTTGGAGACGAGAGCGCAGGAACTACAGAACCTGCAAAGTTTGTGAAGAGCGCAGTCGTGTCTCCGCCATATATTCCAAATGGCTCTGGGTTTTCGGTGATTGGTATATCGCCCTGATAGAGCCGGATTTCTCCGACTGCGCCCACCGTCGTCAATGAGATCGAGTTAATCAAGTTGGCAATGTTGACTCTAATCAGCTGGTTATCTGGATACGGAGTGACTGCTGTACCTGGATAGTAATAATTGAGAATCTCTACCGCGCTCTTGCCTTCAAGAGCCTGTCCGCGAGCGCCGATCTGGCTCATGCCTACTCCGTGACCATAACCAGAGCCGAAGAATCGAAAATCTGTGGGAATCAGGAGTCGCGCGTTGGCTGGGGTCACTAGCGAAAACAACATGGTGAAAAGCAGCGTTACAGAACTGAGTAAAAGCGCTCTTTTCTTCATATTTCTTAGGGTACCGCAGGAAGCTTTCTTTATTGCTGTATTAGCTTCCTGGGAGATGAAATGAAACCAAATCCCCAGCAAAAATGCATGGTTATCAAAACTATTGGCAGGCGAACTCTCTCACTCCATGTCTTGCCGATAAAGATTGATGAGAGCGTAATCGCAGTTAAATAGGCAAACAATGGCGCAGAAAATATCGGATTCACAGCGATTGCCAGAGTTAAGGAAAGCAGATTTAGCATGAGGTTGAGAGGTGGAGCGAGATAGCGGAAATTTATTGTGCCCTTGTGTTGCCGTGATACAACTCTGCGCCAACGTCCGTATTCAAAGTACTGTTGTGCTAATTTCCCCCATTAGATCGCAGACGATAATTCATCTCCCAATCTTGTGCTCGCACAAACTTTTCATCATAGCCACCAATCGCATTGATAGCTCGACGCTGGAATACACCGAGATAAACGGTGTCTGTGGGTCCTGCACTTCCTCCAGTATGAAACTTCGCAGATCCCACACCTATTGGTGATCGCATTGCTCGAGCGACAGCGCTTTCAAAAGGTGTCGTGCCTTCTGCTGCCATGATTCCGCCAACATTCACGGCGTTTGTTTGATGCAGTGTTTGTACTGCCGTTGAAATGTAGCCACGATCAATCTCAGAGTGGCCATCGATTCGAACCACAATTTCGTGGCGTGATACTTGCAGCGCTGCATTGAGTCCAGAAGGTGTGCGACCAGATGGATTTTCAATGACGCGGACTCGTGTGTCCCGAGAAGCGATCTCTTGCGCAATCTGCATGGTTCTATCGCGCGAGGGTCCTACTGCAATGACAACTTCAATTTCTCCTCGATAGTCAGAATTCAGCGCAGCACTGACTGCTTGCGCTAAATGAGGCTCTTCATTGATGACGGTGAGAATTATGGATACGGGCGGAGAATCTCCCGCGTGGGCAGCATCACCGCGCTTATTGGGGGTCGTCATAACGTTCAAACGCTATCGTCCAATTACTCTAGGTCCTGTGAAATCACCGCGGGCAATTCGTTTCTTCACGATTCTCTCCATATCTATCGTGGCGATTTCTGGGATCTCATGGGCGGGACTAGGTCGAATAACCGCCGCTATTCCCAAGATAGACGCCTTCGGTGGACTTGATAATCGCCCGAAGAGAGAGTCATCAGCGGTTAATTACCTGATCGTTGGTTCCGATACTCGAGAAGGATTGAGCCGCGCTGAAATTAAGCGACTCAAAGTGGGCGGAACTGATGTTGCAGCTGGAAAACGTTCTGACACGATGCTTTTGGTTCACATATCCAAGAAACGAGATAAGGCAGCAATCATCTCTGTGCCAAGAGATTCCTACGCCAAGATTCCCGAGCATCAGAATTCTCAGGGCAAAGTCATTCCTGCGACTTACTCAAAGATAAATTCCGCATTCAATTGGGGTGGCGCTCCCCTATTGATTCAGACTTTTGAAGAAATGTCAGGACTTCGCATTGATCATTATGTAGAAATTAATTTTGTTGGTTTTGTACGTATGGTTGATGCACTTGGTGGCGTTGAGATTTGCACAAAGAGAGATATCGACGATCCGAAAAGCCATCTTGTCCTCCCTGCTGGACGACATATCCTTGATGGAGTTGATTCGTTGAAGTATGTTCGTACTCGACAATTTGATGGACTCGGAGATCTCGGGCGTATGAAACGCCAGCAGGAATTTGCCGGAGCGATGCTCCGTAAAGCAACTAGCGCCGGAGTTCTTCTTAACCCAGTAAAGATGGTCGATTTCATCAGCTCTGCGCTCGACAGCGTGGTGACCGATGAAGGCTTAAGCCAAGGAGATCTCTTAACTCTCGGCAAACAGCTGCGAAATCTCTCGGCTTCAAATGTTCGAACCCTGACTATTCCATTGAAGTACTACAACTACAGTAAAAATGGCGTCAGCGCCGCAGTGCTCTGGGATCCAGTACTCGCTCCAGAGTTGTTTGATCGCATCAAAAATGATGATGCTCTCATCGATAAAGTGAAGGCAGACCCATCTGCATCACCCAGCACAATTGATAAATTCAAGACCGGTAGCGCCGCCGATAACCCATGTAAAGGCTAGGCTTTCAACCATCATGCTCAAACTCTCAGTCGT
>JBEATV010000026.1:0-16367 GCA_041161815.1 Actinomycetota bacterium
GACCCGAAGGCATTGGAAACTGCACTTAATCGTAGGGCCGCGGTCTTGAATTTTGCGAAGAAATTTGGAAATGGTTCAGATAGAGCGGAAGCCCTGAAATCGGCTATCGCAGTCGCAATGAACGCTCAGACTCGAATTCAGGATTTAACTGGGGGCGATACGAGGGTTAGTGAATTGGAAGAGGAACTAGGCAAACTTCGTGCAGAGCTCTTAATCAAAGCAAAGGGAATAACTTCTCAGCGAAATAGATTGGCAGAAAAGTTGAGCGTAGCCGTTACTAGCGAGCTTCATGATCTTGCGATGCCAAAAGCGCTCTTGAAAGTAGAATTAGAAACTCGTTCTGGAGCAAGTGATGCAGACTTCATGAACCATGGATTAGATGAAGTTGTCATGTTGTTCACAGCGCACGGGGGTGGTGATCTCCTGCCAATTGCTAAGGCGGCCAGCGGAGGCGAGCTCTCTCGATTGATGTTAGCTATTGAGGTAGTGATCGCACAGAACTATCCGCTAGGTACATACGTATTTGATGAAGTCGATGCTGGTGTTGGAGGTAAAGCAGCGCTGGAAGTTGGTCGTCGGCTCCGTGAACTCTCCAAGAGCGCGCAAGTAATCGTTGTAACGCATCTTGCCCAAGTTGCTATCTGGGCAGATAACCAAATCGTCGTCGAGAAGGACTTGTCAGGTTCAGTTACCGAAAGCACGATTCGCACTCTCCGTGAAGATGAACGTGAACGCGAAATCGCCCGAATGCTCTCCGGAGTTGAGGATTCAGAACACGCCCAAGAACACGCTCGAGAGCTATTGAATTTACGTTTAAGCGAAAAGGCGTGATAAGTTCGCCACCCATGACCGCCCCTCATGTGACCAAGCATCTTTTTGTTACGGGCGGTGTCGCCTCTAGTTTAGGCAAAGGCCTCACAGCATCGAGTCTCGGCAGATTGTTGCGCGCTCGTGGTCTCCGGGTCACGATGCAAAAACTCGATCCCTACATCAATGTTGATCCCGGGACTATGAACCCTTTCCAGCATGGTGAAGTCTTTGTGACCGACGATGGCGCTGAGACCGATCTTGATATCGGTCACTACGAGAGATTCCTTGATACAAACCTCCATGGTTCAGCAAATGTAACGACAGGACAGGTGTATTCACGCGTGATTGCCCGTGAACGTCGTGGGGAGTATCTCGGTGATACGGTTCAAGTAATTCCGCATATAACCAACGAGATTAAGGATCGCATTCGTGCGATGGCTTCGGCTGATATTGATATTGTCATAACTGAGATCGGTGGAACGGTAGGGGATATCGAATCACTTCCATTTATCGAAGCTGCTCGACAGATCAGGCAGGAAGTAGGGCGCGATCACGTCTTCTATCTTCATGTCTCTCTCGTTCCGTATATCGGGCCATCAGGGGAGCTCAAGACGAAGCCGACTCAGCATTCTGTTCAAGCCCTGCGCTCAATCGGAATTTCACCCGATGCAATCGTTCTCCGTTCTGACCGTGAGATTCCACTATCGGTCAAGAAGAAGATTTCCTTGATGTGCGATGTTGATCAAGATGCAGTTGTTGCTGCTGTTGATGCCCCATCAATTTACGATATTCCTAAAGTGCTTCATCACGAAGGTTTAGATTCTTACATTGTTCGTAGATTAGGGCTGACGGCCGATGAAGTGGCCTGGCAAGAATGGGATGCGCTCCTTGAGCGAGTTCACCATCCGGCACATGTCATCAAGGTAGGACTCGTTGGAAAGTATGTTGATTTACCGGATGCGTACCTATCTGTGACTGAGGCGCTGCGCGCCGGAGGCTTTGCCAATAACGCGAAGGTTGAGATTAAGTGGATCGTCAGTGATGATTGCGAGACAGAGTCTGGCGCTGCTGCCAATCTGGGCGACGTGGACGCTATTTGTGTTCCTGGTGGATTTGGGGTTCGAGGAATCGAAGGAAAACTCGGCGCATTGAAGTTTGCTCGCGAGAAGAAGATCCCAACACTCGGACTTTGTTTGGGTCTGCAATGTATGGTTATTGAAGTAGCGCGTAATCTTGCGGGATTAAAGAGCGCAAATTCTGCTGAGTTTGATCCCACAACCAGCGATCCAGTTATTGCAACTATGGCTGGCCAGGAAAAAATAGTTGCTGGCGAGGCAGATATGGGCGGCACAATGCGCCTTGGGCTCTATAAAGCTGAGCTAGCTCCACAATCCATCGTGGCTAAAACTTATGGTTCGCATGAGATCTCTGAACGTCACCGCCACAGATACGAAGTCAACAACAGCTATCGAGATCAGATTTCTCAAGCAGGGTTAGTTTTTAGTGGTCTCTCACCTGATAAACATCTCGTTGAGTTTGTTGAGCTGCCGGCAGAAGTTCATCCTTACTACGTTGGCACCCAAGCTCATCCGGAGTTTCGCTCACGACCAACCAATCCACATCCGCTTTTTGTAGGCCTCATCAAAGCCGCGTTGGAACGTGGTTGATTCAGCGCTACTTGAGATTTTCCTCAATCACTGTTCAGTTGAGCGAGGGCTTTCTAAGAATACGCTTGCTGCTTACCGGAGAGATCTTGAGAAATTTCTTGAGTTTCTACAATCTAATGGAGCGACGTTGGAAAGCGCGACAAAAGATCACATAATTGAATTTGTCTCAACGCTTCGTAGATCAGGTCTTGGAGAATCCAGCATTGCTAGACATGTTGTTGCGATCAGGACTCTGTATACATTTCTTGCAAAAGATCAGAAGCTCGACAATGTCGCGTTAGAAGTTCTCCCTCCCAAGATTCCAAAGCGACTGCCTAAAGCCTTGAGCGTTGATGTGGTTACACGGATAATCAATTCTTGTGGCGATAGTCTGAATGGCGTGCGCGATCGAGCACTCATTGAAACTTTGTATGCGACAGGTGCACGGGTAAGTGAGGTTATTGCTCTCAACATTGGTGACATTGGTCGAAGTGAGGGAGCAACGTTGACGGTGCGAGTCCGGGGCAAGGGCGGAAAGGAGCGCTTGGTACCTCTCGGTAGCTATGCGCAGAATGCTCTCGATCAATATCTCACAAGAGTTCGACCAGCGTTTGCTAAAACCTCAGATCAAGGCGCTGTTTTTCTCAATGAAAAACAAGGCTCGCGACTGAGCAGGCAGAGCGCATGGCAGATTGTGATGAAAGCCGCGACAAAGGCAGGGCTTGAAGAGGAAGTTTCACCACACGCTTTGAGACACTCTTTTGCGACCCATCTTTTGGATGGCGGGGCTGATATCCGCGTTGTGCAGGAACTTCTTGGTCATTCATCAGTGACAACTACACAGATTTACACTTTGGTGACCATCGACAAACTACGGGAGAGTTACATCAACGCCCATCCACGGGCAAAATGAAATCTAACGTCCGCGTAGTCGACGAGCAATGATTGATTGATCGCCCTTAGATTCTAAGTCCGCTATAACTATGGAGAGCGCTTCGCGAACTATACGACCGCGATCGACTGCTAAACCCAAATCACCGCGGAGATGGAGGCGCGCTTGCTCCAAATCAAAGAGTTCCTCGGGCGACAAATAGACGGTGATTTTCTCATCATGCTTTTCACGGCCGCTTGGTCCTTTATCTAACCCTGTAGGACGGCGACGAGGAGTCTGTCTTACCCCAGTACTTTTTGACGCAGACTTGGTTGAACCAGCAACGCTTTGTGTGGTGGGGCGATTAGTGTGAGCAACTTCTGCTTCTTCAACGACCTGATCAGGAACTGCGCTCAATGTTGTCTTACGGAACAGCTCATCTGCTCCTGGCAAACTAATTCTTCTGCTCATCGAACTCCTCCATTGGCGATAATTTCACGAGCAAGACGGCGATAAGACGCTGCTCCAACTGATGAACTGGCATAAGAGGTAATAGGTTCGCCAGCAACAGTTGTTTCTGGGAAACGAACGGTACGAGCAATGGTGGTATCAAAAACCTTTTCAGGGAAAGCCTCGTTGATACGTTCAAGAACTTCACGGCTATGGACAGTTTTCTTATCGAACATAGTGGGCAGGATTCCCAATAGTTGCAGTTCAGGATTGGTGTTTATCTGAACCTTCTTAATGATGTCATCCAAAAGAGCTACTCCGCGTAATGCAAAGTACTCACATTCCAAAGGAACAAGGACCCAATGCGATGCCGTTAGAGCATTGACAGTGAGAAGCCCCAATGATGGTTGGCAGTCAATCAAAATAACATCGTAGAAATCTGTTACTGATTGAAGAACTCTCTTGAGGATTTTCTCTCGAGCGATAACGTTTACAAGTCCACCCTCTGCACCGGAGAGATCTTCATGAGCGGGAATCATGTCCATGCCAGGAACGCTAGTTTTCAGCAGAAAATCATCAATTTTCGTCGACTCGTCCATCAACAAGTTATAGATGGAGCCTTCGATGTCGCGTGTAGATACATTGAGGCCAACAGAGAGCGAATGTTGTGGGTCGAAATCAACCAGAAGAACTCTTCGCCCTAATTCTGCAAATGCTGCACCAAGATTGATAGTCGTTGTGGTTTTTCCAACTCCACCTTTTTGATTGACGACTGAAATAATTTTTGCGTTTCCGTGCTCAACAAGTGGAGCAGGGAAGGGGATATCACGAGCGGGTTTCCCAAGAACTGCAGAGGAAGTTGTGATCTCTGACTCTGACTTGGAAAATGTCGATTTAACGTTCAATTGAGAAATCTCTGAAGCACTTTTTGCCATGCCGCGACTCTAGTCACGGGGTACAAGCACATTGGTAACGACACGCGTAGAGTACGAGCATCATGCACGACGAATCGATAGAACCCTCAAGTAAAACTTTAGGTTCTCTTCCACCTGTCGCCGGAGCAACAACGCTCTCCGGTGAAGGTCGCGTGGCGGGATTCTCTGTGCATCTAGAGAATTTCGATGGACCTTTCGATCTGCTTCTGCAATTGATTTCGCGTCATCGAATGGACATCACTGACGTTGCTATTGCGACGGTTACGGATGAATTTATCGGTTACATCCGCGAATTGGAGAAGACGGAAGAGGGCTGGAAACTTGACCAGGCAACAGAATTCCTCGTTGTTGCAGCAACTCTTCTGGATTTGAAGGCAGCGCGGTTACTGCCATCAGGAGAGATTGAGGACGAGGAGGATTTGGCGTTATTAGAAGCGCGAGATCTACTCTTCGCTCGCCTTCTTCAGTACCGGGCTTTCAAAGAGATCGCTGCGATCCTTGCCGCTCGAATCCTCGAACAGGAGCGAACGTTCCCACGGTCGGTTTCACTAGACCCTGTATTTGCCGCGCTTCTGCCAGAGGTCTTAATCGGGGTCACCCCAGAGCGCTTTGCTGCCATCGCGAATCGGGTCCTCTCTCCAAAAACCGCTCCAACGCTTTCCGTTGAGCATCTTCACCTGCCTTTAGTGAGCGTTGCCGCAGAAGCAATTCATGTTGTGGAGGCCCTCAGAAGGCATAAAACAATGACTTTTCGAGGGTTGATAACCGATGCCGCAAATACCCTTGTGGTGGTGGCGCGCTTCCTCTCACTTCTGGAGCTCTATAAGGACGGGTCTGTTCGTTTTGAACAGGTTGTAGCTCTGGGGGAGCTCCAAATCACCTGGACTGGAGCTTCTGACGGAGAGATTCAGGTCAGCGATGAGTTTGATCGAGAGCCGCTGCTAGAGGGCGCTCAGGCAGAAGGGGAGCAAGAGGGGATAGAGAATGTCTAACCGAGAGATAGAACGTTCAATTGAGGCCATTCTGATGGTCGTGGAGGAGCCTGTTTCCGAGGTGATACTGGCTCAAATCATTGAGGTGCCTACCGAGCAGATCCTCGAGGCCCTTGGTCGAATGAGTGCTGAATGCGAAGAGCAACAACGTGGATTTGCTTTGAAGCAGATTGCGGGAGGATGGCGTTTCTATAGCCATCCAGATCTGGCGCCCCTCGTCGAGAAGTTCGTTCTGGATGGACAACAAGCGAAACTCACGCAAGCCGCCCTTGAAACCCTGGCAGTTATTGCATATCGCCAACCTATTTCTAGGGCTCGAGTGTCAGCAATCCGTGGAGTGAATGTAGAAGCTGTTATGAAGACTTTGATTACTCGAGGACTGGTCGAAGAATGCGGGATTGAGCATGAAACTGGCGCAATTCTCTACCGAACAACGCACTACTTCTTGGAGAGAATTGGGCTTAATCGAGTTGAAGACCTTCCTGCTTTGGCGCCATTCCTGCCTAATGTGGATGGTCTTGACGAAGTGATCGCATCTTTAACTGAGTGACGTAGACTCGGGGGATGACCCCGCCCGCAAAGAAAAATCAAGAACCTGATCTCATCCGGCTGCAGAAGTTCATGGCGGATTGCGGAGTCGCTAGTCGGCGTGCCTCTGAAGCTTTAATCCTTGAGGGCCGAGTAAAGGTGAACGGGACGATTGTCCGTGAGCTGGGGACAAAGATTGACCCGATAAACCATCAAGTTGAAGTTGATAGTGAGCCAATTAATCAACCAAAGACCAAAACTTATCTAGCATTCAATAAACCTGCAGGTGTTCTGTCTACAATGTCAGATCCAGAAGGACGGGAGTCCCTGGGGGACTTCTTTGGAAGTTGGAATGAACGTCTTTTCCATGTAGGGCGGCTCGATAAGGAGAGCGAGGGCCTCATCATTCTTACCAATGATGGTCAATGGGCTCACGAGGCTACTCATCCATCCTTTGGAGTGATGAAGACCTACCTTGTTCAATGCGATGATGAGGTAAGCAGAGCAGCGTTAGAGAAGCTATCTCGTGGGGTCGAACTTGAAGATGGTCTGGCAAAGCCCGTATCTGTTCTACGGCGCGGACCATTTATTGAAGTTGTCATCCATGAAGGCCGAAACCAGATTGTTCGTCGTATGTTCGAGGCGGTCGGACATCCTGTGGTGCGTTTGATCAGAACCGCCATTGGTTCTATCAAGCTCGGGGAATTGCCAGCCGGAAAATGGCGCACGCTGAATGACGTTGAACTGACAAATCTGTAAAACAGCTTATTAATATAGCTATTTATTGACATTTTTATTCTTTTGAAAAACAATAAATCGATATATCTCTTCCTCCGAGTAGTATAAGTATCAATTTATCGACAATTACCCGCCTGAGGCGTAAGCCAATTAGCGACAAATGTACATTTGATCTAACAAGGGGCTCTGCAGCAAAAGTCGATAAAAAAAGGCGAGTCGATCGCGTGCCAATCAATTAATAAATCGACAAAACGCTGTATTAATACCAGGTCTCTCAAGGCCCGCATCGGTAAAATCCTCCAATGACCGTGCGCGCGATTCGAGGGGCTATCCAGATCGAAAGCGATCACCCTGAACTTATGAAGGAAGCGGTTGTCGAACTTGTATCGAAAATTCTGGAATCTAACCGCCTAGAGGCCGCGGATCTCATCTCTGTCCTTTTTACCTGCACCCCTGATTTGGTCTCTGATTTTCCGGCAGCTTCGGCGCGCAGCATGGGACTTGAGCTAGTACCTCTTTTGTGTGCGGTTGAGATGGCCGTTCCTGGCAGCCTGCCGCGAACAATTAGAGTGCTGGTGCATTGCAACACCTCTCTCGAACAGAACGAAATCTCGCACGTATATCTCCGCGGGGCCGTGACGCTCCGTAAAGACATCGCACAGTAATATGAAACGGGAAGCTATTCAGAACATCGATTTCTCTCACGTTCGGATTGTGGGCGCTGGCTTGATTGGCACATCGATTGCGTTAGGTCTTGCTCAGCGCGGAGTTACAGTTGAGATACACGATGACAACCAAGAGTCGCTTAATCTGGCTAAGGATCTTCTTGAACCGCACATTGGTAATCGAATTCCAGAGATAGTTGTCATTGCCGTGCCACCGGAGCGGACCCTAGAAGTTCTGAAGTTGGAATATGAACGCAACCATCAAGCGACATTTATAGATGTTGCCTCGGTAAAGAACAAACTTGTACGTAACGTTGATACTTTATCGGGATTAGCGGATCGATTTGTCGGCAGTCACCCCATGGCTGGACGAGAAGTTTCAGGGCCATCATCTGCTCAAGCTGATCTTTTTGCCGGTCGGGCTTGGATTCTGACTCCTACTTCGCGAAGTTCCCAAGAATCAATCGAGTTAGCGCAGCAGCTAGTGGCACTGTTGGGCGCTACTTCCTACATCATGGAGGCTGATCACCACGATGAGCTTCTGGCGAAAATCTCACACCTTCCGCAACTTTTGAGCACCTCTTTGGCATCCTCCTTAGTAGGCCTTGATGATGAGTTAGCGCTGGCCGGACAGGGTTTACGTGACATGACCCGTATTGCAAATAGCGATGCAGATCTATGGTCTCAGATCATCATGGATAACAAGGATGCCGTTCTTCGGGCTCTGCGCTCCTTTGAAGAGAAATTTAAATCTTTAACCGATGCCATCGCAACCGGTGATGAAGTGACTCTGCAGAGAATCTTTCGTGAGGGCAATGTTGGACGTTCAAAAGTTTCTGGCAAACATGGGTCGCAACCAAGGAATTACGCTTATCTGCTCGTAGTTATCCAAGATGAGCCAGGTGCGCTCAGTCGCTTATTTTTGGAATGTGCTGAAATTAGTGCAAATATTGAAGATCTCTCAATCGAACATTCACCAGGACAATTAACTGGTTTAATAACACTAGCTTTCTCACCTGAAGATGCGCAGCAGGTTCAAACTCACCTGGCGAAAAAAGATTGGAAGGTTCATTTGCGATGACCATCGTTGTTGCAATGGATGGTCCTAGTGGTTCAGGTAAATCTTCAACCTCTAAAGCAATTGCCAAACGTGCAGGTTGGCTCTATCTCGACACGGGCGCACTTTATAGAGCGGTTACGTGGCTAGCAATCAAAGAGACTATCGATGATGCAAATTCTCTTGTGAGTGCACTTGAGAAATCTCCTATCGTCTTCAAAACTGACCCAGACAATCCAATCACTCTCTGCGGGGGAGTGGATATATCAACGGCAATTAGATCAGCCGAAGTTACATCTGCCGTGAGTCGCATTAGCGCCTGGCCTGAAGTTCGAGCGGCTCTCTTGACGTTGCAAAGGAAGATTATTGATAGTGCAAAAAATGGAATAGTGGTTGAGGGTCGCGATATCGGAACAGTCGTTGTGCCATTTGCGCAGTTAAAGATCTGGTTGGAAGCAGACATTAACGCTCGAGCAATCCGTCGAGATCTCGAGCAACAGGGGATGAAAATTTCCTCTTCCGGCACCGATCAGGTAGCGGCCTCACTTGAAGCTCGCGATGCACAAGATAGCTCGCGTCCGATATCGCCTCTGAAAAAAGCGGAGGATGCAATTGTCGTTGATTCCACCAATTTAACGCTGAATGAGACCGTCGACTACATCTGGAATGTTCTCAAGCAACGTTCGTTGATTGGCCTTCCCAAGGTCGTCATTGTTGGGCGACCCAATGTCGGTAAGTCAACGCTCGTCAATCGAATCATCGGTTCGCGAGAGGCAATCATTGAAGATGTTGCTGGCGTTACTCGTGATCGTGTCTCTTATGAAGCTGAATGGAACGGCAAAGGATTCTTTGTCGTTGATACCGGTGGTTGGGAGCCGACGGCAGAAGGCATCGCTCTAAAAATCTCTGAAGCGGCGGAGTCAGCAATCGTTGATGCTGACTTAGTGCTCTTTGTAGTTGATGCACAGGTTGGTCAACAATCTGATGATGATGCTCTTATCTCAGTCCTCCGTAAAAGTAAAAAGCCTGTCATGTTGATTGCAAACAAAGTTGATAGCGAGAAAGATGAACTTGAGGCGCACTCGTTGTGGAATCTCGGCTTGGGTGAACCACACTTCATCTCGGCAGCACATGGTCGCGGTAGCGGCGATCTGCTCGACGAAATTGTCTCTCGATTACCTGAAGTCGGACAGAGCCGTATGGATGATGGCTACAGACGTATCGCGATCGTGGGTCGACCGAATGTCGGAAAAAGTAGTTTGCTCAATTCTTTTGCAGGCTCAGTGAGAGCACTAGTTGATGATGCAGAAGGAACTACACGCGATCCCATCGATGAACTGATTGATCTCGGAGATAAGACGTGGAGGTTTATTGATACAGCGGGAATTCGTCGACGAGCACACCAAGCTTCTGGTTCCGACTACTACGCGGCACTTCGCACTGAGAGAGCTATCGAAAATGCTGAGGTTGTCATCATGGTTCTGGATGCATCGGTTCCTATTACCGAGCAGGATCTTCGGATTATTTCGCTAGTAGAAGATTCAGGTAAGGCGCTTGTCATCGGAATGAACAAGTGGGATTTAGTTGATGAAGATCGGCGAGTGGTTCTAGATAAAGAGACAGATAGGAATTTTGATCAGGTCGAGTGGGCCGAGCGCGTCAATATTTCAGCGAAGACCGGATGGCATAAAGATCGACTACTACCAGCCATCGAGCGAGCGTTAGGCAGTTGGGAGATGCGAGTCCCCACAGCGCGCCTCAACTCATTCCTGGGTCAGCTCATCGGCAGTAATCCACCGCCAATTCGCGGCGGAAAACAGCCGAAAATCCTCTTTGCTACCCAAGCCGGCATTGCGCCACCTACCTTTGTAATCTTCGCAACTGAGTTTCTAGAGGCCTCTTATCGTCGATTCATCGAACGCCGCCTACGTGAGGAGTTCGGTTTCTCTGGTTCGCCTATCCGAGTCTCAGTGAGAATCAGAGAGCGATAAGAAGCTGGGTTCATGATTCAGTAGTATCGCGTTTGCATGGAAAGCCTTACGGGACGTAGCGCAGCTTGGTAGCGCACCAGGCTGGGGGTCTGGTGGTCGCAGGTTCAAATCCTGTCGTCCCGACGTGATTACGATTCCAAACCTAGGTTCAAATCCTGTCGTCCCGACGTGATTACGATTCCAAACCTCCTTACTCTGTTGCGTGCTTTAGGAATACCGATATTTCTCTGGTTAGTGCTTGTGGAAGAGGAATTAACGTGGGCGGTAGTTACCTTGGTTATTGCTGGGGCCACTGACTATTTCGACGGGAAGTTAGCCCGAGCGTTGAATCAAGAGAGTCGCTTCGGCGAATTGATGGACCCCGCGGTTGACCGCCTCTACATCATCACAGTTTTGATTGCGATGTATGTCACCGAAGTTCTTCCGATCTGGGTACTTGGGCTAATAGTGATAAGGGATGCATCTCTTGCGCTGCTACTAGTTCTCATGAAGTCACGAGGGTTCGGGCCTTGGAAGGTTACTTATCTGGGAAAGGCGGCGACCTTCAACTTGCTCTACGCGTTGCCGCTTCTACTTTTGACGGAGTCCACCGATGCAGGGCTAGCTGATCTTGCCTTTATCTTTGGCTGGAGCTTCGCTGGATGGGGGATTGCGTTATATCTCTGGACCGGAATCGGCTACGCTCGCGCAGGCGTTCGAAGTTTGAGAGGAATCTAGATGTCATCAGTCCCTGAGAATGTGAAATACACCAAGGAACACGAATGGATTAGCGAGAGCGGTTCAAATCGATTCAAGGTAGGCATCACCGACTACGCTCAAAGTGCTTTGGGGGATATCGTGTACATCCAATTGCCAAAGATGGGTCAAACTTTGCAACAAGGAAGTGTCTGCGGTGAGGTGGAGTCGACCAAGAGCGTCTCTGAAATCTACGCACCTCTGTCCGGAACTGTCGTAACACTCAATACAGCGCTTGATGCTGCTCCTGAAACTATGAACAAGGACCCATACGGTGAAGGTTGGATTTTTGAAGTTGAGGTAACTGATCAGGCTCAACTCTCCTCATTGCTTGACCCTTCTGCCTACCAAGCCCTGATCTCCTAAGTCACAGAATTAGATTTTCGTTGGCTTGACTCACCCCTAGAGTCCGCCTAGTGTGAGCCTCAACGTAAGGCTGAGGATATAAACCCTCACCTTGAACTCGAAGTTTTAATCAGGGGAGGGGCACCTTGGAAAAAGCAAAGGATGCAGACCTCACCTCAACTATCAATCTTGGAGCCCTCCGCTCGGTCTCCGATCATGTGTCTGCGCTGCTTGATCGAGCAACAGAGAATGAACGAGATGTAATTGCTGCTCTGCCATCGGGTTCAGCCATGTTGATAGTGCTCAGCGGCCCATCACGCGGTGCACGTTTTCTGATTAATTCAGATCTCACGACAATTGGTCGTTCAACAGATAACGATATTTTTCTTGATGATGTAACAGTTTCTCGAAAGCATGCAGAAATTATTCGAGAAGGTAGCGGCTACTCAGCAAGAGATTGCGGCAGTCTTAATGGCACTTACGTCGATGGGAAGATTGAATCAATCTCTCCACTTTCCGATGGCATGGAATTACACATCGGCAAATTCAAGATGCATTTCTTTATCGGTGGAAAGGTAAGAGCATGAGCGTCCCAGCCCGCGCGTATTTAAGTATCGGAGAAGTACTAGGAAAGTTGCGCGGAGATTTTCCTGACGTGACCATTTCGAAGATTCGCTTCCTAGAGTCCGAAGGGTTAATTGAGCCACAGAGAACTCCATCGGGCTATAGAAAATTCACAACCACAGACCTTGAGCGTCTTCGTTACGTCTTGCTCGCACAGCGTGATCAGTACTTGCCGTTGAAAGTTATTAAAGAGAATCTCGATGCTTTGGATCGTGGTCTCCAGCCTGCGGCGACTCCGGGCGCAACGCCTGTTCCACGTCTTGCCACTATTGATGGCAGCTTAGCTCCCAGCGCTTTCGCTGAGCAGAGTGAGATGCGGCTATCGCGAGATGAATTGCTCTCCAATTCAGGAATTAGCGAAGATCAACTTGTTGAACTTGAAACGTACGGGCTGATTCAAATTAAAGGTAGACACTATGACGGAGATGCTCTAACGGTTGCAAAAGTTGTTGCTGAGATTTCAGCCTTTGGCATCGAAGGTCGCCATCTTCGTGCGTTTAAGACCGCCGCGGACCGTGAGGTTGGTTTAGTCGAGCAGGTCATTACCCCTTTGCTCCGCCAGAAAAACCCGGAGTCAAAAGCTCGGGCCCAAGAAGTTTCTCGCGAGATTGCCTCGCTTTCAGTCAGAATGCATGCGGCCTTGGTCCGATCGGGCCTTAACCGCGCTCGATGAATTTTCACGCCCTCGATGTCATCGGCGTGCGGGTTGAGATGCCATCGAATCAACCAATCGTTCTTCTCAAAGAGATCGGGGGAGAGCGCTTTCTGCCCATTTGGATTGGCGCAGTTGAAGCTACTGCTATCGCTTTCGCTCAACAGGGAGTAACCCCACCACGGCCATTGACACATGACCTAATGAAAGATGTTCTTGATTCGCTTCAGGTTGCTGTTGATTCGATCCATCTCACGGAGATGCGCGAGGGAATCTTCTATGCGCTCATTAACCTGCAAGGGGGAGTAACCGTCTCGTCGCGACCCAGCGATGCAATCGCCCTAGCCCTACGCACAGGGGCACCGATTCTGGCTAGTGAAGCCCTTCTGGAAGATGCAGGGATTGAAATCCCAGATCAGTCTGAAGACGAGGTCGAACGCTTCAAAGAGTTCCTCGATCAGATCAATCCAGAGGACTTTGCCGGCTAACCTTAAACCTCTAGTTGAGGTTTTAAGTGTGTCGGTTCTTGAAAGAGCTACCCGGCAGACCTACCGTTCTCCTACCTTCACATCCCCGGAAGGTTTAGTACTGAGCAGAGATGCGAGGCTTCCCCACATGGCACACGAGATGGCACACGAGAATGTAGAACTCGGTTATCGAGGCGCATCTGCATGCGCGGCCGCAGGAATCTCGTATCGTCAATTGGATTATTGGGCTCGCACCGGTTTAGTTGAGCCAACCGTTCGTGGGGCCGCTGGTTCTGGTTCATCTCGTCTCTACGGTTTCAAAGACATTCTCGTGCTCAAGATTGTGAAACGCTTACTTGATACCGGGGTTTCCCTTCAGAATATTCGATCCGCTGTCACGCACCTGCGTGAAAGGGGAGTAGATGATTTGGCTCGTATTACTCTGATGAGTGATGGAGCCTCCATCTACGAGTGCACCAATTCGGAGGAGATATTTGACCTCCTTCAGGGCGGCCAGGGAGTTTTCGGAATCGCCATCGGCAAAGTTTGGAATGAAGTAGAGGGCTCGCTCTCTCATTTACAAGCAGAAAATGTTGAAGACGGTTCATCCGTGACGCAAGACTCAACAAGTGATGAGCTCGCGGCTCGTCGAAAACTCCGCGGCGCATAATTACTCTCTAAGCCTTATTCTTCTCGCCATGACTAGGCGGGATTTCTCTGATCGACATATCGGTCCTTCATCAGACCAGGTCGCAACCATGTTGCACGAACTGGGTTATGAATCACTCGAGAAATTTGTATCCGCAGTTCTTCCTGACACAATCAAACTAACAGATCAATTTGGTTCGAAACTTCCAGCGCCAATATCGGAAGTTGATGCGATCACTGAATTACGCAAATTAGCTTCCGAAAATTCAGTAGCCCAATCAACGCCACCCGTAGTTCTAAGAAATGTTTTAGAAAATCCAGCTTGGTACACCGCCTATACGCCGTATCAACCAGAAATTAGCCAAGGACGATTAGAGGCCATTTTTGCGTTCCAAACAATGGTCAGTGACTTAACTGGGTTACCGATCAGCAACGCATCGATGTTAGATGAAGGAACTGCGGCGGCAGAAGCGATGACTTTGGCTCGTCGCAATTCAAACCTTGATGATTCTGCGCGGTTTGTCATTGACTCACGGGTTCACCCGCAAACCCAAGCTGTCGTACTTACTCGAGCGAAACCTTTGAAGATTCAGGTCGATGTTGTAGATCTCACCAACATGCCGAATCTAGAAAATGTGTTTGGCGTTCTCATTCAGTACCCAGACACCTTCGGTACATTAAATGATTTCTCATCCATCATCACAACAGTGCATTCAAATTCTGGAATCGTTGTGATGGCTACCGATCTTCTTGCTTTAACAATGATCAAGTCACCAGGGGAGTGGGGAGCGGACATTGCAGTTGGGTCGGCTCAACGTTTTGGAGTTCCCATGGGATTCGGAGGTCCGCACGCAGGATTTCTTTCAGTACGTAACGGTTTAGAGAGATCGCTTCCTGGTCGTCTGGTAGGTATGAGTATCGACACTCATGGAAATCCGGCGCTACGTCTTGCGCTTCAAACTCGCGAGCAACATATTCGTCGAGATAAAGCAACGAGCAACATCTGTACCGCCCAAGTACTTCTTGCGGTCATTTCCGCTTTCTATGCTGCGTGGCATGGACCAGATGGTTTGAAAGAAATAGCTATCAGAGTTCACAAACATGCTCGGGCTTTTGCTGCGGCAATTAAGAACAGTGGCTTTGAAATTATTTCTCCGAATTTCTTCGACACCGTAACTTTTTACGCAAGTAATGCTGATGCACTCATTGAGAGCGCGTCTCGTGCAGGAATCAATGTCCGTAAAGTAGATGGGGGAGTTGGCGTCTCTTTTGATGAACGCACAACACCTGATCTCATTGAGAAGCTCTGTCGTATCTGGGCTCTCAAGCGAAGTGGTGAAGAGTTTGTAGGGTCCATTCCGGCGCTTAGAGCCACTTCCTATCTGCAGCATCCAATTTTCAACTCCTATCATTCAGAGACAGCGATGCTGCGATATATCCGCTCGCTTTCAGATCGCGATTTGGCGCTAGATCGCACCATGATCCCGTTGGGTTCATGCACAATGAAACTCAACGCCACCACCGAGATGGAAGCAATCACTTGGCCAGAGTTTGCAGATCTTCATCCTTTCGCCCCTGCCGCCCAGACCCAGGGGACACGTCGACTCATTTCCGAGCTCTCGAAGTGGTTGGTTGATATCACTGGATATGACGCGGTCTCACTTCAACCCAACGCAGGTTCACAAGGTGAGTTTGCCGGGCTCTTAGCGATTAAGAATTACCTCGATGGTAAAGGCGAATCCCAGCGCGATATCTGCTTAATTCCCTCCAGTGCCCACGGCACAAATGCAGCCAGTGCGGTCATGGCGGGTATGCGTGTTGTCGTGGTTGCATGCGATGAACAAGGAAATGTTTCCCTTGATGATTTGAAGCTCAAAATTACTGAATATGGAGATTCTTTAGCGGCGCTCATGGTCACATATCCATCAACGCATGGTGTTTTTGAAGCGGCAATCACCGAAATTTGCGGGATGGTTCATGATGCCGGGGGACAGGTATATGTTGATGGAGCAAATCTCAACGCTCTTGTAGGTCTTGCTCAACCCGGAAGATTCGGCGCCGATGTATCGCACCTCAATCTCCACAAAACTTTCTGTATTCCTCACGGCGGAGGTGGCCCAGGAGTTGGACCAGTTATTGCCCGCAAACATCTAGCGCCGTATTTGCCAAATCATCCGCTTGATAGCACCGCAGGGCCGCTCACAGGTCCAGGG
>JBEATV010000027.1:0-10757 GCA_041161815.1 Actinomycetota bacterium
AGTGAGTGAAGCGCCACGAACATCTGTGCCATTGACCTCCAGCACTTGGTCACCCACAAGTAATCCGGATAGTGCGGCGGGTGAATCTTCTTGAATAGAGGTTATCTGAACTGCTCCACCACGTGATTTTGCGAGCCACACACCAATACCAGTGAATGAGTTCGAACTCTCGTTTTCCAAAATCTCAAGCGCGCTCTTTGGGAAGTAATTTGCCCACTCGTCACCAGTAGCTTTAAGTGCACCCTCTATTGCCGCTCTTTCTAAAGTCTCTCGATCAAACTGCTTTGCTCCGGATTCCACAATGGTTTCAATAGCCTGATCAACCGTATTTACATTGCTTGAATCACCTAGTTTGAATCCAATACCAAAAATTAGGGATGCAACAATCAGGGCGATTGTTATGAGTCGAAATCTCTCGCCACCGATAGCCATAAGAGCACTCTTTTGACTTGAGCCAACATCCAAATTTGGCGCAGATTCAATTGATTGAGAGATAGTTTCAGGTTTATTGAGTTCGCGGTTAGAAAGCACAGCTCGCTTTGCCTTCACTTGGGTCCGGATGACGGCGGGTTTTGAGGCAACCTTCTTTGTCCTCCCTTTTCTGGAGGATGCCGAAGAGTTCTCCTTCTTACTCACCACGAGAGTATTCCTCCATCACTTAAAGACTATTCACAGAAGTTTTGATCAATGCCATCCACTGGTACGTGACTGTCTTGATCAGTCCCATCAAGGACCTCGCAGCTATTTTCTCAACAGCCACTCAGTGACGGGACTTTAATCGAGCGATAACGGTAACTCAGACCCGCTTCGTAACTCAAATGCTCGCAAGCTCGCAGACTTCAAAGGGTGGTTGAACTCCCGCGCGTTGGTGATTGTCGAACAGTTGAATCAAACCTTGAGGTATTAAGCGAAGCGGGTTAGACCTTGAGGTATTAAGTAAAGCGGGTTAGACCTTGAGGTATTAAGTAAAGCGGGTTAGACCTTGAGGTATTTACGCAAGGTGAGGATTGAGGCCAGAGTTGAAACAAGCAAGCCCGTTCCCAACAAATAAGCTGAAGCCAACCACACATCGTTCCAGGTGAAGAAGTTAGTGAAAGTTAGAAGTGGCGCAATTCGATCATCAATAACGTATTTCAAGCCCGATAAGAGTCCGACGGAGAATCCCCATCCAAGAATTGCTGAGAAAACGCCTTCAAGAATAAATGGAAGTTGAATTGAAAACGAGCTTGCTCCAACTAGCTTCATCACATTTGTCTCGCGGCGACGATTGAAGGCGGCAATACGAAGCGTGTTACTAATCAATAGTGCTGCGGTCAAAACGCTGGCAAAACCAATCGCCAGCGCTCCATCACGTAAGACGTTGAGCAAGCGGAAGAATTTCTCAAGTATCGAACGTTGATCTTGAACCACATCAACTCCAGGGCGACCAGAGAAGGCACTTTGTACGACAGCAAATTGCGTTGGATCTTTGAGCTTAACTCGGAAAGATTCCGGTAGTTGATTTGCCGTTACGTTCTGTGAAATCGCAGAATCTTTAAATCGCTCTTGGAAGCGATCGAAGGCTTCTGATTGTGATTCGTAGTAAACGGTCTCGACAACAGGCAGTTCTTCAAGATCAGTCTGAATTTCAAGTCTCTGTTCTGCCGTGACAACGCCACCGGCGCATGATGGTGAGTCAGACAAGGAGCCACAGAGATAAACCGAGACTTCAATCTTGTCGTACCAATAATCCTTCATAACCCGAACCTGTGAGTTCGACAGAAGGCCAATTCCCAACAGTGAAAGAGAGATTGCAACTGTAATGACGACAGCGAATGTCATCGTTAGGTTTCGACGGAGGCCAATACCTACTTCGCTCATTATGAATCGCGCGCGCATATTTATCCCGTGTATCCGTAAACTCCGCGAGCCTGATCGCGGATAACTTGGCCCTTATCTAGCTCAATAACTCGCTTACGCATCTGATCAACAATGCCAGAATCATGGGTGGCCATAACGACGGTAGTACCCTCACGATTGATGCGGTCGAGAAGCTTCATAATCCCTACCGAGGTAGCTGGATCAAGGTTTCCAGTGGGCTCATCAGCAATCAAAATCGCAGGGTTACTCACATAAGCTCGAGCGATCGCAACTCTCTGTTGCTCTCCACCCGATAGCTCGCCTGGCTTGCGATCTGCTTTATCTTCCAGTCCTACCAATTCCAAAACTTCAGGTACCTCGCGAGCAATCTCTTTCTTTGAAAAACCAAGAACATGGAGAGTGAACGCAACATTTTCAGCCACTGTCTTATTTGGCAATAAACGGAAATCCTGGAAAACAGTTCCAACTTGCCTGCGTAGCTCGGGTACTTTCCAATTCGAGAGCGTGCCGAGGTCTTTGCCAGCAACATGGATGCGGCCAGAAGTTGGCTTCTCTTCGCGAAGCACTAGTCGCAAGAATGTGGATTTACCCGAGCCAGAAAGTCCAACCAAGAAAACGAATTCGCCCTTTTCAATATCGATGCTGACGTTATCCAACGCAGGTCGATCGGTCTTTGCGTAGACCTTGGTTACGTTCTCAAAGCGAATCACGGTGCGATTTTAGGTATTGAGGCGGCGAAAACGAGGATAAACCCGCCCCTTTTGAGTGAGAAAAAACCTACTTTGCGCTCATATGCGCGGAATTTCCTGTGAATTCTTCCTCGCGTGCCGCGAGCGGCGAGGCATTGTCGCTACTTGCGGAAGTACGCCTCTTGATTTGAAGAATCATTCTCTGGCTTTTTCTCTGGCTTTTTCTCTGGCTTTTTCTCTGGCTTTTTCTCTGGCTTTTTCTCTGGCTTTTTCTGCTACTTCTTCTCTCGCCTCCAGCGAATTCCAGCGGCGATAAACCCATCGAGGTCGCCATCAAGAACTGCTTGGGTATTACCAGTTTCAAAATCTGTTCGATGATCTTTCACCATTTGGTATGGGTGAAGAACATAAGAGCGAATCTGATTTCCCCATGAACCGCTCGTATCTCCTCGGAGAGCATCAATCTTGGCGCGCTCTTCCTGATTTCTCTTCTCAAGAAGTTTCGATTGTAGAACGGCCATCGCAGTGGCACGGTTCTGAATCTGCGATCTCTCGTTCTGGCACGACACAACAATTCCCGAGGGAATATGTGTGATTCGTACCGCCGAGTCAGTCGTATTAACACCTTGGCCACCTGGACCTGAAGAGCGATAAACGTCAACGCGAATGTCTTTTTCGTCGATATCAATGTGATCACTCTGATCAACAACAGGAACAACTTCGACGCCAGCAAAAGAGGTATGTCGGCGATTCTGGCTATCAAATGGCGAAATCCGAACCAGGCGATGCGTCCCTTGTTCCACAGAGAGAGTGCCATAGGCATACGACCCCGTGACTCGGAAAGTTGTTGATTTGATTCCAGCTTCTTCAGCATAAGAAGTTTCTAAAACGCTAACTCCGTACTCATGTCGTTCGCAGTACCTGAGATACATGCGCGAAACCATTTCGGCCCAATCGGCAGCATCCACGCCACCAGCCTCTGAACGAATAGTCACCAGGGCGTCACGATGGTCGTATTCGCCACTCAAGAGCGTCTGAACTTCCAAGTCGGAAATTGCCGCGGTCAGCGAATCCAATTCTTTCTCGACTTCTGTTTTCGCGCTTGCATCACTCTCGGCGCTAGCTAGTTCCAACATTATGGGCAGGTCCTGAACTCTCGATCTCAAGTTAGTTACCTTGTTTATTGTTCCTTGAACTCGCGAGAGTGCGCTCGTTATCTTCTGCGCATTTTCTGGGTTGTTCCAAAGATCTGGAACACCAGCCTGGGTCTCTAGATTTTCCTGATCTCGCTTGAGTTTCTCTATGTCGATGACCGCTTCAATTGAGGCGAGGGTCGCGCTGATTGCAGCAATCTCGCTAGTGATATCTCGTTCGGCCATGCGAGAAGGATAGTGGGTTACATTGGGTCTACAGAATCGTGCTTCTACCCAAACAATTACCTAGGTCGCGTGAACTCAAGAGAATCGTGCTTCTACCCAAACAATTACCTAGGTCGCGTGAACTCAAGAGAATCGTGCTTCTACCGAAACACTTACGTGGTTCACATACGATCTGATTCCAAAGATGTTGAGTGCAAAAGGTAAAGGATGTTCCTGTCTAACTCTCGCCTGTAATACCGCTCCGTTGCAACCAAAAAAGGTAAGTTCAGGTTCTGGGTCGCCTACCGAATTCCCGCCATTGAGAACTTTGGAATCATCTCGTGTATTTGTGTCATTGGAACCTTCTGTTTCGTTAAGGCCCCAGGAAGTATCGGTCTCAATTCCACCATCCAGATTTCGTGACGCAAGTTCGAGCTCGCGACGGAGTGTCACACCTGCGTCGCTACAGTTGATGGGAACTTGTTGATAGTCATTGCCAAAGAATTCGGGGATCGGAACTCTGTAGTAATACGCGAACTCATCAAGCTCTTGCGCCGCCTTGGAGAGAGCAGTTTCCGTCACATTGATCAGTTCTCGTCGAGCGATGTAAACGGATGCCACATTTGAAATCAGAAATATCGCTGTCATTACAAGCGAGAAGTATGCAAGTATCAATGGAGCAATTGATCCCACTTCGCTTCGAGATTTTCTCTGATTCAATCTACTAGCCATCGTTTGTAACTCCTGTGGCGTAGCTCCGTTTGTAACTCCTGTGGCGTAGCTCCGTTTGTAACTCCTGTGGCGTAGCTCCGTTCGTAACTCATGGCTCTGATCGCCACTTGTCCACGTATGAGCGCGCAACCGCCAGGACTTTTCGCTCCTGCCTAACGGATGTGAGACTCAGACCCTCAATTTGAGCACGTTCGGAAGTCATTGCTTCTCGAGAAGATGGATAAAATTCACGATAAAGCTTTATCTCAACAAGGCTTCCGGGTTCTAAACACTTTTCTGCAGAACAAGAAATGTTATAGGTGAATCCATAGTGTCTTTCGCTACTTCCTGATCCGGAAATTGAATACGAGTTTCGGTATTCCAAATCGCTAAAGCGATCAAGAGTGAACTTGACTCGCTGATGACCCAGATGAATGTCATCGGCTGTAACGAAAGCGCGCACCGCCTGTCTCGCTAAGTGCGAAACATTGATCTCTTGCGTTGCTGTGCTATGCATGGCTAGAAAAAAGAGAAGCGCGGGCAAAAACAAGGGTGTTGCTATGAGCACGAACTCAGCAACTGCGGATCCCTTCTCGTCGAGATCGAGCACGGCGTACGCCTTTTCTTCGAGATTGTGTACGGAGATTGCCTCTTCGTCCAAATCTTGTACGGAGTTTGCCTCTTCGTTGCTGTCTGCAAGGCGCAATATCTTGCTAATTGCTCTACTCACGAATGACAAGTGCCTGCGCTCTCATGTTCGCCGAGTTAGCAAATTGCGTCACCCGCGGGCTCTTAACTTGAGAACTCACGAGAAGAAGTTCGCCACCACCCGGTAGTTGAAGTGATTCACTTCCCATACGTCTCTCGTTGTCGAATACAAAGTCAACTTTGCCGGAATCTGCCAATGCGCTTCGCGTAGCAACGTTCTGCAAGTCAATTGTTTCAATCACTTGAAAGCTTCCTGAAATGACAAGTTGCATTACTAGAAGAAAGAAAGCTGTGGTCGGGATCAGTGCCATGCCTGCTTCAACCGTTCCCCTCTCGTCACTTCTCAGGCGTTTGAATGCAGGAATTAATCTCAACGGATTCCATTCATGGCATCGAGTGAATTCTTCAGTATGGTGCTAAGTCGCGGGGCGGCGATTGTCCAAATTGCTGTGACAAGACCTGTAGTCATGAGAACAACAAGGACCCATCCTGGAACGTCGCCGCGTTCATTAAAGAGCTCTTCGTTTCTTCTCTCTCCAACGAGCCGCTTCTTGTACTCGCTGAATCGCGGTCTGATGGACCCGCCATTCAAGAAACTCCTGTACGTCTTGACTTGTGATTTCACATGCCCGCTATCGTGTGATTTCTCGTGCCCGCCAACTTGTGATTTTACTTGCCCGCTAACGTGTGATTTCTCGTGCGCATAGACTTGTGACGTCTCGTGCCCATTAATATTTGTTGCCATGTGTTCGTTGCTAAAGAGATAGTCACTGAAACGGAGTGAAGCAGAACGGTAAATCTCGGCAGCCCGCAAGAACGCACGCGTGCTACGAGTCTCCAGGCCTCTACGTAACCCCTTAAAGAATTGTGTGCTTTCAGTGCTCTGTGCGATTTCAGTGCTCTGTGCGATTTCAGTGCTCTGTGCGACCTCAGTGCTCTGTGCGATCTCAGTAACTTGTGCGGTTTCCAAGCTCTTCATGCCCTCTCTCCTTCTCATTCGCGATAGTTAACTTCCCCTGCGAATGATTGAGAAGTACTGACATTCATTCTGCAAATTCCTGAAAGATGTGGAAAGCCATCACTGTGGATGGACAATTTCACTCTCAGAGGAAAGAGCCAAGTTGCTGATAAGACGGCCAAAGTGCAAAGAGAATTGAGATGGGAAGAATCAGGAAGACAACTGGAATCATCAAGCCAATTTCAGCTTTGCCTGCACGTCTCATGATCACACTCTTACTCGCCATACGCGCATCTCGGACCTGCGAAGTCAGTATTGGTCCCAAGGCAGACCCTCTCTCAATCCCCAAAACTAAGCTCGTGACGAATCGGCGCAATGTGAGAGAGTTAAATCTGTTCGCAAGATTGTCCAGCGCTTCAACGATTGTGAGCCCACCTTCAACCTCTGCTACTAAATCTCCGAGTGTTTTGGAGCTTAACGAATCCGATCTCTGCGCCAGTATCGCGAGCGCCCTTGCTGGTGTCATGCCTGCACTGATCAGAATTGTCATTAGTTGAATCTGCGTGGGTAATTCTCGCTCAAGCAAAAGCGCTGCGTCTGCCTCAAGTTTTGCTGAACGCCTTCTCGTCTGAAGGAAGGCAGTGCTTAGTAAGAGTCCTAATGCAAATAATGGCGTGAGAAGACTGGGTTTCTGTACGACAACAAAATACAGAAGCAGGGAGATTGTCACTATGCAAACAAAGTAGAGCGGAAGTAATCTCTTACGCAGATTTCGCGAGTTTTCAAGTTTCAACGTTTCGAATTCACTGCTGCGGGCAAAATCGAACTTCCTAAGGAATTTACTCCCTACAGAGTAATGAGAATTCAACTCGTCAAAACTCTCTTCGCTCACTATCCATAAACCCCATGCAAGAAGGGGAGCTACTACAAGAAGAGTTAACCAATCAAGGCTCAGATTCGACATCGTTACCGCAGCGCTCGAGCCATCTGGGGCAGAGTTCCAACGCGCTCCATCCAGATGTAAGCAATGGCAGTCAAGGCGACGCCGAGTGAAAGGACTTGGATCCCAGCTGATGTTGAGAACGCCATCACTGTGCTGCTCTGACTCGATAGCAGTATAAGAAGAATCCATGGAGCTGCAGTTGCCAACGCGGCCGAGTTTCGAATCCAGCCAAATTTCGTTCTAATTTCCTCAACAACATCAAGGTCCTCTCGAATGAACTCGGCCAATAATCTCAGCGCGTTATTTGAATCGCGTCCCCCAAAATCCTTTGCAAGAACTAGAGTTTCAAAAACTTGGTCAGATATTGCCGAGTTAAGAAGAACTTTTTCTTTCATTAAGACTTGCTCAAAAGCATCTCCCTGGAGGAGGCCATAGCGAATTCTTACAAATGACTCTCTCAGGGCAAGAGGTCCGCGTTCGGCCAAGCCGATGAGTGAGTCGGCGATTGACAGACCCGACTGCAGAGCTGAAACCAGAGAATCAATTGCTTCAGGCCAAGCAAGATCTTTCGAACGAATTCTCGCTTGAGCACGATGCTTATTGATCATGAATGGAATAGCGGTCGACAAACTACTGATCGCTCCAGCAATTGACTTTGAACCAGTAATGAGAGTTGTCACGAAAAAAACCGTCAAAATCGTAAGTACTAGCACTCCAAACTGTCTTGCACTTGGTGTGTTGATTGATCGCTCCATGTGCCGCTCTTTTATGTTTATAGCTTCACCGAGTAGGAAATAGAGTCCTGCAACACAAATCATCGAGGCAAAGAGAGCCGTCAGAAGTGGGTATGTGGCCAAGGTAGGTGCAACTGAAAACTTCTCTGGTACGAGGTTGGATATCCATGAATGGCTGGAAAGTGCTGCGGTCCACGGTTGAATGGGAAATGCGGCGGTCCACGGTTGAATGGGAAATGCGGCGGTCCAGGGTTGAATGGGAATTGCATTCGCAAGTAGTGAACTAAATGGAGATCCCAGGAACATAGTCATCACCATCCCAGGAGTAAATATCTTCCATCTCAATATGGAAATTCTCTGATCTGCTATTCACTTTGCAAATCTGCTGGATTCGCCGAACACCCAAGTTATCGATACCAACATGAACTACGTAGTCAATCGCTTGTGAAACGGTGGGGGTCAAGAAGTCCTGAGTGATGTTTTCACCAGCCAATAGCGGAAGAGTCTGCAGTTTTCTGATTGCTTCTCGGGCTGAATTCGCATGAATTGTTGCCATACCTGGAATTCCAGAATTTAAGGCTATGAGCAAATCCAAGGACTCTGCTTCTCGAATCTCACCAATTATCAATCGCGAGGGCCTCATTCGAAGAGCTTCCTTAATCAAGCGACGGATATTGACTTCACCGACCCCGTCAACGCTCGCAGTTCGAGTCTGCATCGCGATGCAATCTGGGACCCTCGGCTTCAACTCAAAGACCTCTTCGATAGTAATGACGCGCTCACCAATGGGAATAGAACTTGCTAGCGCATTAAGAAGGGTTGTTTTGCCAGCCTGCGTGGAACCACTAACCAAGATATTTCTACGTTGCATAACAAGTGATTGTAGAAATTGAAGAATCTCCTCATTCATCACACCGATATCACTTAATCCTTGTAAGGACTTTCCGCGCATCAGATGTTTGCGAATGTTTATCGCCCAATGTTCAGCTGTAATCTCTGGGATCGCGATGTGCAGGCGGCTTCCATCGGGCAAGCGTGCATCGACAAAGGGATGAGATAAGTCGATTCGCCTTCCGCACCACATGAGAATTCGATCCATAATTGCCTGTAGTTGTGATGCGGTCAGGACGATATTCGTTAACTCACTTTGTCCCTGTCGTGCAACAAATATTCTCTGTGGCGAGTTAATCCAGATTTCTTCAATCTCTGGATCATCAAGAAGTGGCTGGAGAGCGCCGTATTGCGCCGTCTGCACTTGGTTCTCAACTTCGAGCCTTTGGTTCTCGACTTCGAGCCTATGGTTCTTGACTTCGAGCCTATGGTTCTTGACTTCGAGCCTATTGCTGAAGCCCCCTGCATCTATCTCTCGTTCATCGCGTCTGATCTCACTCTTCACTGGGTCTTCATAGAAGTCGCCCTACTGACGTTGAGAATTCCACGGAATGGATTCTGTGGAATCTCAATCTTGTGCCGCGGTTTGTAGAGGTGAGAATTACCCACGGTAAGCCTGAGTTCTGCAGGAATTCACCACTACTCACCTTCGCGGTAGACTCCCGCACTGAAACTTTCTCAGCATGGTGGGCGTAGCTCAGCTGGTAGAGCACCCGGTTGTGGTCCGGGATGTCGCGGGTTCGAGCCCCGTCGCTCACCCCACATTCTTAGGTTTCTGAAAGATACCCTTTCTAAATCCATACGGGTGATGCCTCGTATTTCTAGCAGAGACTCTCTTTCCGTCCTTAAGGAAGATGTTTCTTAGTTCTGACAAATGCTGCTGCTAAGAATCCTGATGATTGCATCCTTCTCAGCTTTGGTAACCCAGAGTCCATATTTCTTCTTAATGGCAACTTGTCTTGCAACGTATGCACATCTAAATGGTTTATTAGGCGGAAGCCAGGTCGCAGCATCGCCATCGCCCTTTTGTGAGTTGAGAGAGCCTTTGACCGCCAGCAAATTAAGTGGATCATTCGCGAAGGCCGTGCGCGTTTTAATGTTTGCTTGAAATATTCCAGTCTGCCATGCGTTTGATAACGAGACTACATGATCGATTTGCACCAAGAAACTTGTCTTTTCGCCTCTAACAAAGCTAATGGTTTCTCCAGAGAAAGAATCAAGGAGCACTCCCCTCTCAACAACACAATCTCTGGTTTTCTCGCGGAAAGTTATGTTGATTAAATCTCTTTTAAGAATATCGTTTCGAGTGTCACAGCCATTTCGATCAACGTCGGACCATGACGGCCCAAACGCGCTCCGTGAATATCCTGTCTTGGGAGCGCGACCCTTCACCGCAAGTTCCTCAAGATCTTTCAGCGTAGATGTTATGTCGAAAGTTTTCTCATCCGCACGGGACGCGTTATGGAGATTTGGCGACAAGGAAATTGTTACTGACACAGTGAGCAGAATTGCCACCAAAGAGGATGGCCTCTTTAAGTTCAGCGCTCTTTGCCAGATTGAACTCATGAGGCAATTCTCGACTACTGGCTGAAGAAATCCACTATAGGAGCTCAAGGATTCCACTTTATGGGCGCATGTTTTCATGGCTTTAGTGCTCGTCTCCAAAGCTTAAATACTCGGCCCCGTCTCTTCACCCTCCCTCTTGTCTCTTCCCTCTTGTCTCTTCCCTTTTTTCTCCCCTTTTTCGCCTCATAGATTGCCGAGCCCAGAATTGGTATCTAAGGCCCCTATGGTTATAGTGAGCCCCGCTTGAGCGCGAAAGCGGTCAACGGGTTGTTAGCTCAGTTGGTAGAGCAGGTGACTCTTAATCACCGGGTCGTAGGTTCGATCCCTACACAACCCACT
>JBEATV010000028.1:0-19918 GCA_041161815.1 Actinomycetota bacterium
TGCGCTTCCCGTTTTGCGGGCCTATAGCTCAGCCTGGTTAGAGCGCTTCCCTGATAAGGAAGAGGTCAGTGGTTCAAGTCCACTTAGGCCCACCATATCGACGCTCTCTTTGCTGCGATATGGGGACTTAGCTCAATTGGTAGAGCACCTGCTTTGCAAGCAGGGGGTTAGGGGTTCGATTCCCCTAGTCTCCACAATTTTAAATTGTGAGACCAACAATGAAAGGCTCCACATGATGGATACACCACCAATCTCGCGCGCAACACTTCACACATCAATGGGCGATGTTGTTATCGAACTATTCCCAAACCACGCACCAAAGACAGTTGCTAACTTTGTTGAACTTGCAGCAGGCATGCGCGAATGGGTAAATCCAAATACAGGTGAGAAAACCAACCAACCACTTTATGACGGAACAGTTTTTCATCGTGTCATCAAAGGATTCATGATTCAAGGTGGAGATCCACTTGGTACTGGCACAGGCGGACCTGGCTATCGATTCGCAGATGAATTTCATCCCGAACTTTCTTTTAACAAGCCATACCTACTAGCGATGGCAAATGCCGGACCTGGCACAAACGGTTCTCAATTTTTCATCACAGTCGCTGACACTTCTTGGTTAAATCGCAAACACACAATCTTTGGCGAAGTCAAAGACGAAGCGAGCCAAAAAGTTGTGCAAGCAATCTCAGAAGTGAAGACTGGTGGCGCGGATCGTCCGATCCAAGCTATCAAGATCAACTCTGTTTCACTATCCTAATTTGATGCGCCGCACCCTCACAGGCACACTTGTATTTGTAATTGCTGCGTCGTACCTGCTTGAAATCTTGATTCCAGGATATGAAGAGCGCTTACTACTCAACCGTTTTTATGTTGAAAACGGTGAGTATTTCCGACTTCTCACAGTCGCACTTTTGCATGGCGGTTTATGGCATCTCGCATTTAATTTATTTGCGCTTCACGCACTTGGAACACCACTTGAGAATTACTTTGGACGGAAGAAATACGCAGTTATCTTGCTTGTTTCTCTCTTGTCGGGCTCAACGCTATCTGTGCTATTTAACCCTGCTTATGTTTATTCCATTGGCGCATCAGGGATGATCTTTGGGCTCTTTGGAGCGCTGGCCTTAATAGGTGAGCGAGCAGGAATCGAATGGCGCTCGATACTCGTGATTATTGGGCTTAACTTCGCGATTGGTTTTGCGTTAGGTGGCGTGGATTGGCGCGGTCATCTAGGCGGGTTGATTGGTGGCACCTTGGCTACCCTCGTTCTTAACCGAACGAAGTAGCGCCTGCGCAACATCGATTACTTCAACATCTGCTTCGCGACCTTTAACTCCATCACTAACCATCACGCGACAGAACGGGCAACCAACCGCGACCTCTTCCGCTCCGGTTGCAATCGCTTCATCAACACGGTTCATATTGATGCGAGTACCTAATTTTTCTTCCATCCACATTCTTCCGCCACCAGCGCCACAACAGAATGAACGCTCTTTGTTACGTGGCATCTCAACTAAATCAACACCAGTTGACTCCAATAACTCACGCGGTGGTTCGTAGATCTGATTATGCCGGCCGAGGTAGCAAGGATCGTGATAGGTCAACTTCTTTGTAGCGGGCGCGATCGGTTTTAGTCGACCTTCCTTAACAAGAGTATTGAGTAATTGGGTGTGGTGAACCATCTCTAATTCAAAACCCTGTTGTTTGTAGTCGCGACCAATAGTTGTAAAGCAGTGAGGGCAGGTAACAACAACCTTCTTCTTACCCTTGTAATTGGTGTAGACCTCTTTGAAAGTCTCAATATTTTCGCGAGAGAGAATCTGGTACAAGAATTCATTTCCAGCGCGACGAGCAGGGTCGCCAGTACACGTCTCACGCGCGCCCAAAACACCGAACTTCACACCAGACATATACAACAACTCAGCGACGGCTTTTGTTGTTTTCTTTGCTCGCTCTTCGTAAGCGCCAGCGCATCCAACCCAGAAGAGATACTCGACATCATCAGGAAGTACGCCATCAATAACATCTACTGGGAATGAACATTCAGCGATCCACGCATTGCGATCGGTGCGATTAGCTCCCCATGGGTTTCCGGCCTTTTCAAGATTGCGGAATGTCCCACCAAGTTCAGTTGGAAATTCAGATTCAACAAGTACTTGGAAGCGTCGCATGTTGACGATGTGATCAATATGTTCGATATCAACCGGGCACTCGTTTACACAAGCACCGCATGTTGTACACGACCAGAGAACATCGGGCGAGATTGTTTCGCCGACAATAGGACCTTCTTTTGGAACGTTAGCGAGGGCGTGATCGCGCATAGCCATAATCAATAACTTTGGCGAAAGTGGTTTATCGGTGTGCCATGCAGGGCATTGAGATTGGCAGCGTCCACATTCAGTACAGCTCGCCATATCCAGCAAGCCCTTCCATGAAATGTCAGCGCCTTTACCAATACCAAATACATCATCTTCTTGTGGGTCTTCAAAATCAATAGGTTTACCGTGTGAAAGCATCTCTGGCAGCGCACCAAGGGTTGGTGTAGCAGAGACGTTACGTTTGAAATAAATATTGAATGGCGCCAAGAATCGGTGCCACGCGACGCCCATCGTGAGATTTGCTGCAACCACAATAAACCAGGTCATCGAGACGATGATCTTCAAGGCTGCAACAATAACAATCCAATTTTCGAGAGTCGTTACATCAAGATCTGCAAAAGCGTTGACTGCGGGTTGTGAAAGAGCAAATTCCCACGGCTTTGCTTTCTCTCCTAAGAGAGCGCCTTCAAGTCCACGGAGGGCGATAACAAAGAAGACAATTGCCAAAATGGTTGCTTCGACAAAATACGCCTTCCATGTTCCTGACCCAAAGAAACGGGATCTCTTTCCTTTATTAGTAATGCGAGTGATTTGCCGGATTGCAATTAAGGTAACTATTCCAATTCCAGTCAACCAAGTAATTAACTCAACAAAGAAGTTATAAGGAACAAAGTGGCCAATAAGTGGAAGAACAAAATGTGGATCAATCACTTGACCATAAGCAGTAACAAGAGTTCCAAAGAGTGAAACAAAACCAATCATCACAAACCAATGTGCGATTCCTGAACCAGTGAAGTTCAACATCTTTGCGTGGGTGAGAACTTCACGAACCATCAGAGCAAAACGTTGACCTTTGGCGTTATTTCGTGTGGGGTCTGGTTGTCCTGCCTTAATCCGGCGATAGAGCTCGACTGAACGCAGAGTGATTGCGACAAGAGCCACCACAGTGGCCAGATAGGCCAAGATCGCCAGGAGCGTTTGAATCATGCGCCTAAGAGTAGGTCGACAGGCTCAATAAGAGGCGGAAGGGGGTTGAGGCGCTATTCACAGGGGTGGATAAACCTGTGGAGAATTACAACGGTGTAATTAGTAGGTAATTAGTAAAGGGATTAACGCCAGCGCGTAGCCAGCGAAAAGCCGACGCCGATGAAAGCGAAGCCCACAACCATGTTCCAGGCGCCGATATCAGGGATCGGGTACTGGGTCTGGGAGACATAGAAGATGACGATCCAGAAGAGGCCGATAAGAAAGGCGGTAATCATCGTCGGAGCGAGCCAGCGAGGGCTCTCAAGCTCGAGCGGATTGGTCTCGGGCGCGAGGAGGTCCGGACGGTTATCTTTCTTCTTCTTGCGGATGCGCGACTTTGGCATGGCGGCAGGTTACACCAGAGTTCCCGCTAACACGAGAGCCAGACTATGAGAAAGGATGGAGTGATGGGAGCCAAGATCTTGGTGGTCGATAACTACGACTCCTTTGTATTTAACCTCGTCCAATACCTCCAACAACTCGGGGCCGAATGCACAGTAGTTCGCAACGATGAAGTGAGCGCCGATACGGCCGATAAATTCGATGGCGTTCTTATTTCTCCAGGCCCTGGAACTCCTGAGGCTGCGGGCATCTCAATCCCGATGATCAAACGTTGCGCCGAAACAAAAAAACCTCTTCTGGGAGTTTGTCTCGGGCATCAAGCAATCGCTGTCGCATATGGCGCAACAGTAAAAAGAGCGCCAGAACTTTTACATGGCAAGACCTCAGTCGTTACACATAACAACACAGGGGTATTACAAGAGATCCCAACTCCGTTTACTGCTACCCGTTATCACTCACTTGCGATTGAAGATGGGACGCTACCGAAAGAAATTGAAATTACAGGACGGAGCGAAAGTGGAGTTGTGATGTCAATTCGCCATACATCGCTACCAATTCACGGCGTGCAGTTCCATCCCGAATCAGTATTAACAGAACATGGTTATCAGATGTTAGGAAATTGGTTAGAAGAGTGCGGAGATAAGGGCGCGCGCGAAAGATCTGAAGGGTTATCGCCGATTCTGCAACGTTAAATAATTCTTAACTAGGCGCTTTATTTACCGTGATTGTTACAGAAGATCCAATAATGCGAGTCTCCCCGGCGCTTGGAGCTTGAGCAAGAACAACTCCAACCGGCTGGTTAGCGTCATAGGCTTCAACAATCTTCACTAAGAATCCTGCTTGAGTAAGGATTGTTTTCGCTTCAATCTCAGAGATCCCCACCAGTGATGGCACTTGAACATTTCCACTAGCAATCTCTAGGACTACGCCTGATCCAGCTTCGATTGTGGAGCCAGGCTCTGGCGTAACCTTCAAGACAATTCCTGGTTCTTGCTCTGAATCAACTGCAACCGTGCGGCTTACACGCAGCCCCGCGGCAATAAGTGCAGTACGCACTTCTTCCAGCGGTTTTCCAACCAGGCCAGTAGGAACAGTTGCATCTCCTGGGCCATCAGAGAGAGTCAGTGTTACTGCAGAGCCAAGAGAAGCTCGAGTAGTAGCAAGCGGTAATTGATTTGAGACGCGATCACGTGGAATTCGGGGATCTGGTGCGCGTTGGATTGTGATGGTAAATCCACTCAACTGTTCGCGCGCTTGCGCTTCAGTTAATCCAACAACATTGGGCAAGGTTCGCATTGATGATGCAGGGGTAGGGCGGAAGACAAAGTAACTTCCACTTCCCACAAGAAGAACTAATGCAAGTGAGATTGCAGCGACGCGATTGCGACGATTAACGGGCTTCTTCTGACGTGGAATCTGTGTGGTGATTCCTTCACCTTTAGATAACTTCTTGACATCTTTGAGCATCGCATTTGCGCTCTGGTATCGATCAGCAGGATCTTTAGCAAGAGCGACGCTGAAGAAATTGTTGAGAGCGGGATCAAGGGATGGTTCAACTTCAGTGACAGGTGTCAGTGGAGCAGAAACATGTTGGTAAGCAATCGCAACAGGGGTTTCTCCAGAGAACGGTGGTTTACCTGAGACCATTTCATAGAAGAGGCAACCAACAGAATAGAGATCGCTACGCGCATCTGCTTGGCTTCCAGTAGCTTGCTCAGGAGAGAGATATTGTGCAGTTCCAACAATGTTCCATGTACTGGTCATGGTTGCGCCACCATCTGCGAGAGCGCGCGCGATTCCAAAATCCATCACCTTCACATCGCCGTTATCGGTGATCATGATGTTTCCAGGCTTGATATCGCGGTGAATGATTCCGCTCTTATGTGAGTACTGGAGCGCAATCAAAATTCCTTCCACGATTTCGACAGCGCGCTGGAGTGGAAAACGCTCGCCTTTATGGAGGATTTCACGGAGAGTTTTGCCTTCTACATACTCCATAACCATGTATGGCATTGCTCCGCTAGGGGTATCTTCTTTTCCGGAGTCATAAACCGAGACAATTCCAGGGTGATTGAGCGCAGCAACAGCGAGCGCCTCTTTATTGAATCGAGCGACAAAGAGTGGATCGCGCGCTAGATCACTACGCAGAATTTTGACGGCTACTTCGCGATTAAGACGTAGGTCTCTTGCGACATAGACATCAGCCATGCCACCAGTACCGATCATCTCGCCGAGTTCGTAGCGATCTCCGAGAACGCGCTTCATAACGCCGCCCCAAGTTTTGTTGGCGTGATTTCTGCCGCACTCACACCAATACGTGCAGCAACGATCGTGACATTATCTGGCGCGCCATTTTTATAAGTAAGGTCAATGAGAGAATCAAGACCGCTTGCAAGATCACCTTGTAGCGCTTGTGAGATCTTTCCGTCATCAACCACAGCTGTCAGCCCATCGCTACAGAGCAGAAAGGTATCGCCCTTCTCAACAGGGTAGGCGATCAAAATCGGCGTGATGTTCTCTTTACCCATCAGCGCTTGAGTAAGGAATGAGCGTTGTGGATGCTCTGCAATTTCATCTGGTGTCAGTCTTCCTTGATCAAGAAGTTCCTGAACAACAGTGTGGTCGTGGCTGAGCTGCTCAATCTTCTTTCCACGGACTCGATACGCGCGCGAATCTCCGACATGAAGTAACAATGCAAAGTTATCGAAGAGCGCGATGGAGGTCAGAGTTGTTCCCATACCTACTAGTTCAGGGCGTTGGGTTCCAATCTCAGCAATTGCTTCATCCATAACCGTGATTGAGCTGCGTAATAAATCTTCGCGCGATTCGCTATCTAACTCGGGGTTGTTTAAAACTGGCGTTAACTCAGCAAGTTTTGAAATCACAGTACTGGATGCGATTTCACCACCGGCATAACCACCCATTCCATCTGCAACAGCAAGTACGGATTGAGAAACAAAACCTGAATCTTCATTGCCTTCTCGATGAAGCCCAATTTCAGAGCGCCATGCGATCTCCGAGAAGTGAAGTTGTGTCGCCATGATTCACGAAGCCTAATGGTGGAGGTGGCATACATAAAAGGCGTAATTCTTGGCGCCATTTCAGCAGCCCGAGTATCCTTACGCAGTGACGACGTACGCATATTTAGGCCCGGTTGGGACATTCACTGAGGCAGCACTTCGTACCATCGCACAGTCTTCAGATTCCTTAATTCCTTTCTCCAATGTCACAGCAGCTTTAGATGCGGTTCGATCTGGCGCAGCCGAGCGGGCTCTTGTTCCCATCGAAAACTCAGTTGAAGGCGTTGTTGCACGAACTCTCGATGAATTAGCGATCGGTGCGCCACTTGTAATTTACGGCGAAGTAACTCTGCCCGTCACTTTTTCTCTCATGGTTCTCAAAGGAAACGAGAAGAACGCCATCAAGAAAATTGCGACGCATCCACATGCTGAAGCCCAATGTCGAACATTCATCGCAAAGAATTATGCCGATGTAGAAATTATCGTTACATCATCAACCGCTGCTGCTGCCCAAGCTTTAACAAAAAATGAATTCGATGCTGCAATCGCAGCTCCGAGCGCGGCAGATTCTTACAATCTCTCAACCATCGCAAGCAACATCGGCGACAATGATGGCGCGGTTACACGATTTGTATTAGTGGGCAAACCCGGCGCGGTTCCACAATCAACAGGTCACGATCGCACTTCGCTCGCTGCCTTTATAGGCGCAGATCATGCTGGCGCGCTTCTAGAAGTTCTCACTGAGTTCTCAGTGCGTGGAGTAAACCTCACTTTCATCCAATCTCGACCAACAGGCCGCGAACTCGGCCACTATCACTTCATTATTGATGCAGAAGGACATATCTCTGATGAGCGCGTAGGTGATGCTCTGATGGGGCTACGTCGAATCTGTGAAGATGTTCGTTATTTAGGTTCATATCCCAGAGCCGATAAAGTTGCGCCCACAACCACACCTGCATCCGCAGATGCTTCATTCAAGGAAGCTGATAAGTGGTTAGCGTCAGTTCGCGCCGGGGAGACGATCTAAATGATTGATGTAAAGGTACTGCGAGATAACCCTGAGCTCGTACGTGCATCCCAGAAAGCACGCGGCGAAGACCCTTCACTTGTTGATCAAGCACTTGCTGCAGATGAAAAACGTCGCACCGCAATTGTTGAATTTGAGGCGCTGCGCGCAGAACAGAACACTCTCTCTAAATCAGTCGGCGCCGCAAAAGGCGATGAGAAGACTGCGCTCCTTGATAAAGCAAAAGCACTTTCAGCTGCCGTAAAAGAAGCAGAAGGAAAGAAGAATTCAACAGAAGCAGATTTCAAGAAGATTGCGATGGAGATCTCTAACCTAGTTGATACAAACGCTCCTATCGGTGGCGAAGCAGATTTTAAAGTCATCGAAGAGGTCGGAACCCCACGTACATTTGATTTCGAACCACGAGACCACGTCGAACTTGGCAAGATGTTGCGCGCGATTGATGTCGAGCGTGGCGCAAAGGTTTCTGGCGCTCGTTTCTATTACCTCACAGGAGTAGGAGCGCTACTAGAACTCGCACTCGTTAACTATGCGATCTCCATGGCGACAAAAGCAGGTTTCATTCCAGTTATTCCTCCAGTGCTCGTCAAACCCGCCGCGATGGAAGGCACCGGTTTCTTAGGACAAGCCTCAGAGAATGTATTCCATCTAAAGGAAGATGATTTCTATCTTGTCGGCACAAGCGAAGTTCCACTTGCCGCGTATCACATGGACGAAATTCTGGATGCAAAATCACTTCCACTGCGTTACACCGGATACTCACCATGTTTCCGTCGCGAAGCTGGTTCTTACGGAAAAGATACTCGTGGAATCATCCGCGTCCACCAATTTGAAAAAGTCGAGATGTTCTCATTCTGTGCCCCAGAAGATGCTTTAGAAGAACATAAGCGAATCTTGGCCTGGGAGAAGGATTTCCTTAACGCAATGGAGATTCCATATCGCGTTATCGATGTCGCAACCGGAGATCTTGGATCCAGTGCCAACCGTAAATTTGATTGCGAAGCTTGGATACCAACCCAAGGCGCTTATCGCGAAGTAACCAGCACATCGAATTGCAGTGAATTCCAAGCCCGCCGCCTCAATGTGCGGACCAAGGGCGAGTCTGGAACATCACCAGTTGCAACCCTTAATGGAACTCTCGTTGCAATCCCACGGATGATTGTTGCGATTCTTGAAAATCATCAACAAGCTGATGGTTCAGTTCTTGTTCCAAAAGCTCTTCAACCATTCCTCGGAATGGATCGATTTCTTCCGGTGAGCTAATTGAGCGCACTCAAACGCCGTCCCAAACTTATCGCCACAGATCTCGACGGAACCATCGTGCCGCACCAGGGCAAAATTTCTGATCGCACAAAAGAAGCTTTCACTAACGCGCATAATGAAGGAATCGAAATCTTCTATGTAACAGGCAGGCCACCACGATGGATGCCAGAAATTGCCGAAGCTTTCTCCTTTGGACATGGAATCTGTGGCAACGGGGCAATGTTGTATGACATCCACAACGAAAAAATTTTAGAAGAGTGGTTAATGCCGGTCACCAGCCAGATCGAATCGGTGAATCGACTCCGTCTTGCAATCCCCACCATCTCTTTTGCAGTAGAAGCACATAGCTACTTTCATCGCGAAAAAGCCTATGTACCACGCTGGGATGTTGGCCTTGATAATGTCGGAGTTCACGACATCACAGAAATCATGGGGAGCCCAGCCCTGAAAATTCTCGCGCGCTGCTCCGATCAAGAACTCACCTCAGATGAGATGTTAGAGATTGCACGTAAGGAACTTGCAGATATTGCATCTGTGACTCATTCCAATCCTCACGATTCACTCTTAGAGATCAATGCTCTTGGCATCTCTAAAGGCGCAACTCTTTCGATGGTGGCCGAAAGACATGGGATAACCGCAGAAGAATCAGTTGCATTCGGAGATAACCCCAATGACTTCACAATGTTGTCGTGGGCAGGCCGTTCGTGGGCGATGGCCGATGGACATCCAGATGGACACAAACATGCGAAATTCATCGCTGATTCACACCACGAAGATGGCGTCGCAAAAGAGATCGAAAAACTATTGGAGTTACCACAATGACCGCCGCTGTCCCAATCTGGCTAGATCTTCTCTGTGTTGGAATCGGCGCATTTCAAGGTGCGCTCTTTGCCATCTTTTATAAGAGATTTGATCTCATCGGAGTTATCTCTGTTGCAATCCTTACCGGTTTAGGCGGCGGAATTTTGCGCGACTTGTTACTTGCGGTTGGTCGCCCTGCTGCGATGGAAGATAAATACATTCTCACTGCAGTCGGCGGAGCAGCTGTAGCGCTTCTTGTCGGACGTTGGTACAAGAAGGCCGCAAACGGTGTCGTCTTTCTTGACTCTGTTGCGATGTCACTCTTTGCAATTGCGGGAACATATAAAGCAACCGTGAATATCACTTCTGACTTAGTTGCAGTTTTGCTCGGAGTTGTGACTGCAGTGGGTGGAGGAGTTCTACGCGATGTTGTGTGTCGCACAACCCCACAAATCTTCAGCGGTGGACCGCTATATGCCACAGGCTCTTTGATTGGTGCGACAGTCTTTGTTTTTCTTGAGAAGAGCATGCTCGATTTCAATATTGTGGTTGCGATCTCAGCCACCCTGATTGTTGCGATTCAAATGGCGTCAGTCCGCTTCCGAATTCATCTCAAACCAGCACTTGCAAGTTTGGATACGCCCGCGGATTTTGAAGACCCCTCCAAGTAAAGGTAAGTTTTCCCACGGAGGGCTCGCATAGTGGCCTAGTGCACCGGTCTTGAAAACCGGCAAGGGAAACCTTCGTGGGCGATTTCATAACAGTTCACCTAGAAACTCCTGAGACTGACGAGGAAAATTGCGGCATTACTTCAAGCCGTTCCTTCAAGGAGGCGTTGCGTGGCAACAGGTGTTTTCTCGTCAACTCGTGCAGCAATAAAAGAGCGCACACTCCGAACTGATAAGTGGTGGCTACAACCACTCATCACGGTTGCAGTTCTTGTCTCATTCATTATTTATGCGACCTTCCGTGCATTCGAGAACAAGTACTACTGGGCTGAACCACTGATCTCGCCCTTCTATTCGCCATGTCTTTCAACTGCGTGCGTCGAAGGAGCTTCACACTTTGGCCAACCATTTGGCGCAATTAACCTCTTCGGTCTTGCAATTTCGCCAGCGCTGTTAATTTTGATCTTCCCGCTCGGTTTCCGTCTTACTTGTTATTACTATCGCAAGGCTTATTACCGTTCATTCTGGATGTCTCCACCAGCATGTGCTGTTGCAGAACCACACTCCAAATACACCGGAGAAACTCGCGCACCGTTGATTCTGCAGAATGGGCATCGTTGGTTCTTCTATGCCGGACTTGTTCTCAACGTCATTCTCACTTATGACGCAATCATTGCTTTCAAAAACCCTGAAGGCGAATGGGGACATATGAGCGTTGGTACTCTCGTACTTACTCTCAATGCTGCGATGTTGTGGCTCTACTCTGCTTCATGCCACACCTGCCGTCACACGATTGGTGGACGCCTACGTAACTTCTCGAAACACCCAGTACGTTACAAACTTTGGTCTTGGGTCTCAGTGCTCAATCATCGCCACCCAACTTTTGCGTGGATCTCACTCTTTGTTGTGGCCTTTACTGATTTCTATGTTCGAGCAGTCGCATCCGGCGCTATCACTAACTACTACTTCTTCTAGGACGAATCCATGGCTAATAACGAAATCAAATTCGATCGCTACCGATTCGATGTAGTTGTCATCGGCGCAGGCGGAGCCGGTCTTCGCGCTGCTGTTGAAGCGCGCCAAGCAGGTCTGCGCGTTGCGATCATCTGTAAATCACTCTTCGGCAAAGCCCACACAGTCATGGCTGAAGGTGGCGCCGCAGCTGCGATGGGTAACGTCAATGAGAACGATGGTTGGAAAGTTCACTTCCGCGACACGATGCGTGGTGGAAAATTCTTGAATAACTGGCGAATGGCGGAACTTCATGCCAAGGAATCACCAGATCGCATCTGGGAACTTGAGACATGGGGCGCGCTCTTTGACCGCACTAAAGATGGTCGAATCTCCCAACGCAACTTCGGTGGACATGAATATCCGCGTCTTGCGCACGTTGGTGACCGCACTGGTCTCGAATTAATTCGCACCATGCAACAGAAAATTGTTGCAATGCAACAGAAAGATGCCAAAGAACATGGCGATGCGGAGAAGTACCTCAAAGTATTCGCTGAACTCACCATTACTGAAGTAATCAAAGATGGAAAGAAAGTCGCGGGCGTCTATGGATATTGGCGCGAGACTGGCGATGAAGTTCTCTTCGAAGCCCCAGCTGTAATCCTTGCAACTGGTGGAATCGGAAAATCTTTCAAGATTACTTCCAACTCTTGGGAGGGCACCGGTGACGGACACGCTCTTGCGTTGAAAGCAGGATCCGCCCTTGTTGATATGGAGTTCGTCCAATTCCATCCAACCGGTATGGTCTGGCCACCATCAGTCCGCGGAATTCTTGTTACTGAATCAGTTCGTGGTGATGGTGGAGTTCTTACCAACAATCAAGGTAAGCGCTTCATGTTTGATTACATCCCAGAAGTTTTCAAAGATAAGTACGCCGACAACGAAGCAGAAGCAGATCGTTGGTACAAAGATCAGAACAACAACCGTCGTCCACCAGAACTATTGCCGCGCGATGAAGTTGCGCGCGCAATCAACGCCGAGGTTAAAGCTGGTCGCGGTTCCGAACACGGCGGCGTTTATCTCGATGTCTCAAAGCGACTTCCTGCTGATGAAATCAAGCGTCGTCTGCCTTCTATGTGGCACCAATTCAAAGAGCTCGCTGATGTTGATATCACCGAACAGCCAATGGAAGTCGGCCCAACCTGTCACTACGTCATGGGTGGCGTAAAAGTCGATCCAGACACTGCGGCTGCATATGGCGTTGAAGGACTCTTTGCTGCTGGTGAAGTTGCTGGCGGAATGCATGGCTCAAATCGTCTGGGCGGTAATTCACTTTCAGATCTCTTGGTTTTCGGCCGCCGCGCAGGCGCCGGTGCAGCCGAATATGTGAAGAGCCTTGGTGGCAAGACACCTGAAGCCGGCGATAAAGCGATTGCAAAAGCGCATGATCATCTCAACGCTCCATTTACGCGTGAGGGAAGTGAAAACCCATACTCGTTACATCAAGAGCTTCAGAACGTCACTCAAGATTTGGTCGGAATCATCCGTACCGAGAAAGAACTTGTTGATGCGCTCGAAAAACTCGGCTCAATTCGTGCGCGTGCTGCAAAAGTTAAAGCAACAGGTGGAAAGGCATTTAACCCTGGCTTCCATCTAGCAATCGATCTAGAGAATATGTTGCTGGTCTCTGAATCAATCGCGCGCTCCGCTCTTGAACGCCAAGAATCACGCGGTGGTCACACACGCGATGATTACCCAAAGATGGATCCGAATTGGCGCCAGGTCAATCACTTGACCAAGATTAATGGCGAGAGCGTTGCAGTCGAAGCCCAACCTGCAAAGATGTTGCCACAAGAACTCATCGAACTCTTTGAGATGGATGAGCTGAAAAAGTATTTCACCGAGAAGGAACTCACGAAAGGCGGCAATTAAATGACCCGCAAAGTAAAGATGCGCATCTGGCGCGGAGATTCCAAGAACGGTGATTTCAAAGATGTCAGCGTCGACGCTAACGAAGGCGAAGTCGTCCTCGATGTAATCCATCGCGTCCAAGGCACCCAGATGCCAGATCTCGCAGTTCGCTGGAACTGCAAGGCTGGAAAATGTGGCTCTTGTTCGATGGAAATCAACGGAAAACCACGTCTTGCTTGTATGACCCGCATGAATTCATTCGGCGAAGACGAGACAATCACAGTGACCCCATTGCGCGCTTTCCCGGTCATTCGCGACTTGGTCACGGATGTCTCCTTCAACTATCGCAAAGCGATGGAAGTTCCAGCTTTCGAAGGCCCAGAAGATCTCAAACCAGGCGAATATCGCATGCAACAAGTCGATGTTGAACGAAGCCAAGAGTTTAGAAAATGTATCGAGTGCTTCCTCTGTCAGGACACATGTCACGTAATCCGTGATCACGAAGAGAATAAGAAGTCATTCGCAGGTCCTCGATTCTTTATCCGAATCGCAGAACTCGATATGCACCCACTGGATCGCCTCCGTAATCGCAAGCAGAAGGCGCAAGAAGAGCACGGGCTTGGAATGTGCAACATCACCAAGTGCTGTACTGAAGTTTGCCCCGAACATATCAAGATCACAGATAATGCAATCATCCCAATGAAGGAACGTGTTGTGGATGTTAAGTACGACCCAGTGCGTTGGTTGGGATCAAAGATTCGTAAACGCGAGGGCATCAACTAATGAACCTCGTAAAGCGGTGGGCGATACTCGCACTCGCTTTCTGGCTTACAACTTTTATTGTCGGCGGAATTGAAATCGAAAGCGGAGCCTGGAATTACTTCTGGGTCGCTGCGCTCTTTGGTGTGATTAATACACTGCTTGGTGGATTGCTCAAATTATTCACGCTCCCTGCGGTTATTCTCACCTTCGGACTCTTTGTCTTTGTCATTAACGCTGCGATGTTGATGTTGGTTGATCGCTGGAGTGATGTTCTAACAATCGATAAGTTCACCTCAGCCCTTATTGGTTCACTCATCATTAGTTTGATTTCTGGAATCACAAACAAAATCGTCAATCGAGCGTGAAGAAACTTCTCGCTGTTGCCGCCGGGGGTACTCTCGGCTCGCTGGTTCGATATCTATCCATCGCAAAAGGCGATGAAATAGGGCTTTTCCTCATTAACATCCTCGGCGTAGCAATCGCCGGCTTCGTCGCTTTTCGTATAACAACCTCTGAATTGTGGCGGCTAGCGCTCATTCCAGGATTTGCTGGTGGATTAACCACCTTCTCGTCTATCGCAGTCATTCATGCCGAGAAGAGCTCTCTTCTTGCTGTGATCTACTTTCAGACCATGGTGGTTGTCAGTATTGCCATCTTGTACGTGATCAAACCAAAGGTAGCGAGATGAAGCTCGCAGCCTTTTTGCTCGGTGCGTTCATCGGGGCCCCAACCAGATTTATCATTGATCAGTACTTCCGTAGTTACATGCGATTTCCGCTGGGGATCCTGATCGCCAATGTCGCAGGTTCCTTCTTACTCGGCCTACTTCTTGATACGGAAACCACTACTGCATTTGCCTTGATGGGATTCTGTGGCGCGCTCACAACCTGGTCGGCGTTCGCACTAGACCTATTCGATGAGGCAAAGTCGGCGGATCGAAAGCTCTTTGCTCTGAATCTCATGAGTAATTACCTCTGTGGCGTCGCAGCAGCAGCTCTAGGTATCTGGATTGCGCAATAATGCTCCTATGAAGAAAATCGCGCTCGTTCTTGCATCACTCCTACTTCTGACTGCCTGCGGCAGCGATCCAGAAGTAACCATGGCGCCAGAACTTCCCTCGGTCCCAACTGATTGCACCAAGACAAAAGTGCTTGCTGCGTTTCCAGAGCGCGTACCTAATCCCAAGTTCATCGATACCGAATGGGAACCTGCAGAAGGCACAGATTTATATTCTGCCTATAACGCGGGCGGCATCGCATGTTCATATGGAATCCAGGAAGCAGAAGTTGGCGCAACCATTCTCTGGGCGCCGAACAACAACGTTCTCTTTGATGAATTAACTCCACGCTGGGTTGAGGCAGGTCAGAAAGAGATTGATTTACCTGGCCTAGATGAAGAAAAAGCATATGTTCTAACAGAAGGCGTTGAAGGAGAAGGCGAGTATCACGTCTGGTCCATCAACCTTCTCATTGATGGCGCGTGGATCCAGGTCGGCGCTACCTTCTTTGGTTCAATCGATGAAGCAATGCCACTTGTTATCGCGGCTGCAGATTCACTTAGAAAACCAAAGCAAGCAGCAAAGACAAATCTTGTCGGTTGTTACATGGCAGAACTTCCAGAAGATCTCTATGTTTTTAATATTGACTATCACGACAATAACACTGTATCGGCCGACATTTACTACAAGAACATCAACACCGAAGCTTCACGTGGAGTCTTTGTTGGGACATACACCAATGGTGTAATCCGCGGCTTCTATAACTTCACCACAGAAGGTCTGCAATCTGAACGCGAACTCTTCTTCAAAGGAGATAAGAGCGGATTCATAACCGGAAATGGACCAGTTGAAGTCTCTAATGGCATAGAGAAGTTCAAGCGACCATTACAGATTCAATGGAATGAAGATTACAAATACATCCCAGCTGAAGATTGCGAATCTTTACTTCGAGAGTAAAGAGGCCATCCACGCTTCAACTTCATCAGGATGACGTGGCATTGCGCTGCTGAGGTTCTTGCAACCATCTTTTGTGACAAGAACATCATCTTCAATACGTACGCCAATTCCACGGAATTCTGCGGGGAATAAGGTGTCATCAGGTTGAATGTAAAGTCCAGGCTCAACCGTAAGGATCATTCCCTCTTTTAAGATTCCCTCGGTATGCGCTTCCTTACGAGCTTGCGCACAATCATGGACATCCATTCCCAACATGTGGCCGGTGCCATGAACAGTCCAACGGCGATGTAATCCAACATCTGGCTTCAAGGATTCTTCTGGGTCAATAGGAAGAACGCCCATCTCAGCTAGACCGCGCGCCAAGACTTGGCTGGCTGCGACATGGAAATCACGGAACTTCGCACCAGGTTTTACCGCCTTCATTCCAGCTTCTTGCGCTTCATAAACCAAGGTATAGATCTTGCGTTGGGCAGGCGTGAATTTTCCGTTGATAGGGAAGGTGCGAGTGATATCCGCGGTAAAGAGCGATTCAGCTTCTACGCCCGCATCAATCAAAACCAATTCGCCATCGCGAAGCTCGCCATCATTGCGGATCCAGTGCAGAACACAGGCATGTGAACCAGCAGCAACGATGCTGTCATAACCAAGGTCATTTCCTTCGAAACGTGCGCGAGTAAAGAAGGCGCCCTCAACCAGCCTTTCTCCGCGCTTCTTTCCAACAGCGCTTGGAATCGCACGGATCATGTCTTCAAATCCGCGATGTGTTGCATCAATTGCTTTCTGCATTTCGGCGATTTCGAACTCGTCCTTAACTAAGCGTGCCTCAGATAACCAAGAAGCCAAAGTGGCATCATCGCTATTTTCTTTAACTCGTGAATCGATATAAGAATCTTCACCACGGATAACCAAGGTCTCCTTTTCGCTACTGAGGAAATCATCCAAAGTATCGATATGGCGTACAGAGATCTCATATGCAAATTCAGTCTCTTCTAAAGTCATGCGACGACCAACCCAAAATTCACCATGACGGACATTGCGGTAGAACTCATCGCTATTTTCGCGAACTGATCGGGGATGAATGAAGAGCAGTGATTCATGTCCAGAACCACTTGGTTCGAGGATCAAGACAGAGTCAGGAACCGCATCTGTTCCATTGACGCCGCTTAACCATGAGTAAGCAGTATGTGGTCGGAAGCGATAGTCCGAGTCGTTGCTGCGAACTTTGAATGTTCCCGCTGGAACAATCAGGCGCTTATTTGGGAAACTCTCTGAGAGTTTCTTACGACGAGCGCCCGCAAAAGAAGCAACAGGGTTCTTCTTGAGACCCTCTAACGGAGATGGCGCCCAGCCTTGTTCCATGAACTTCTTGAGAGGCTCGGGAGTAGGAATATCGTGTGGGCGAGAAGGAAGCTTTCGCTCTTTTCCGTTATCGAAAGTGTTCATAAATGGAGAGGGTACAGGCTCGATTCAAGTGTTTCATCAGTAATGAGTAAACTCAGCACGCTACTGGAGACGTCGCATAGCCCGGTCTAGTGCGCCTCACTGCTAATGAGGTTTTCCCGAAAGGGAATCGGAGGTTCAAATCCTCTCGTCTCCGCGTGACTGAATTTCATATTGCAATAGTTGGCGCAGGCCCGGCCGGATATTTCGCTGCTCAAGCCTTACAAAATGCCCAAAGCGAAGACCTTGAGTTCTCAATCGACATGATTGAAAGGCTCCCAACTCCTTGGGGTCTAGTACGAAGCGGGGTCGCACCCGATCATCCAAAGATCAAATCTGTTTCAAAGGTATTTGAAAAAATTGCAACAACAGAAGGCTTCCAACTTTTCTGTAATGTTGAACTCGGAAAAGATCTTTCCCTAGGTGAATTACAAGAGATGTACGACGCAGTTGTAATCGCCACAGGATCAAGTCGCGGTAAGAAACTTGGAATTCTGGGCGAAGATCTTGCTGGTTCACTTTCGGCCGCTGACTTCGTGCCTTGGTATAACGCGCATCCAGATTATGTAGGCGTTGATGTCCCACTAGATTGTGATACAGCAGTTGTCATTGGCGCCGGCAATGTTGCGATGGATGTAGCTCGCATGTTGGCACTTGAACCACACGAACTCGACCCCACAGACACTGCTGAACATGCGCTCACCAACCTTCACAAATCTTCCATTCGCAAAGTCCACGTTTTTGGAAGACGTGGCCCCGAACATGCAGCATTTACCTCACCTGAACTTCGCGAACTTCCCAAACTCGAGCACACTGATGTCCATATTGATGCTCACCAGATAACGGCCGCACAACAGCGCGCACAAGCACAGGGCGAGCTCCCCAAAGACCTCAAATCCAACCTTGAAGCCATGCTTGCAATTGCCGAAGCCGAGAAGAAAAACCACGAGCGCGCCATGTATTTCCACTTTCTTGCCACTCCACTTGAGATCAAGGGAAGTTCACGGGTAGAAGAAGTCGTTTTTGGCATCAACCGTGTTGAAAATGAGAAGGTCATACCTACAGGTGAAACCTTCTCGATCCAGTGCGGTCTAGTAATCAGCGCTATTGGCTATGAATCCCTCGAAATTCCAGGCTTGAACTACGAAAATGGCCGAGTTAAAAACAATGGCGGCCGAACCTCGGTAGCAAATACCTATGTTGTCGGTTGGGCAAAGCGCGGTCCTTCAGGGGTTATCGGAACAAACAAGAGTGATTCCACCGATGTCATGAAATTACTCATTGAAGATCTTAAAGATGCAAAACCAAAGAAAGAGTTGTCTGCTCTCTTATCTTCACGTGGAGTACTGCATCTCTCACAGGGCCAATGGGAGAAGATTAACGCCGCGGAAGTTAGCGCTGGTGAAGCGGCTGGAAAACCACGAGTGAAATTTACTCAACGCGAAGAGATGCTAGGACTTTAGTAAAGCTCGAGCATCTTTAAACATCTTTGGGCATTTCCATCCTGGAGCAATGTTTGGCTCAAAATGCCACCACTCGTTCTTGAAAATTCTGCAAAGTCCAAATTTGTAACCATGAGTTTCTAGCCATTTTGCAGCGTTTGGATCGCCTGGGTAATTAACATCGATTGCAAGACCCATTGGGTGATGTGATACCTCAGGCGGCGCCACCCATTTTGCTGCCTTTTTATAGCTTCCGTATTTATCAACTGCTTGGTTAAAGAGATATTTCTGCCGCGAGTAAGTCCTAAAGCCCGAGGTAATTTGTAAACGAACCCCATCCAATTTTGCGGCTGCTTGTGCAGCGAGAAAACGATATTCCAGAGTCTCATCTAGTTCGTACTTCGGAAGATTTGATATGGGTAAGGGGCCAGCGCCAAGAGAGACTTCCTCTTGATAGCAACCATCAATGACATTAGAGATTCGTAATTCAAAACTCTTTCGATCAGCACAAGTCAGTGGAATATCTACGGCATAGACGACCCCAGAATTGAGAGTTAAAAGCGCAAATAGCAGCGCAAACCGCTTCATATTCGCAGGGTATCAGCCAAAATTGGACCACTTTTTTGGTGATAATATTCGCGGGCAATTGCGCCCGTAGCTCAACGGATAGAGCATCTGACTACGGATCAGAAGGTTTGGGGTTCGAATCCCTACGGGCGCGCTCTTCGCTCAAAACCCTTGAATTACTGCTGCGCCTGGTGATGCCATACTAAAAAGCAATGTGGATCAGCCGTAAATTGTGTCCTCATCGAGATTTTCATCTCTGTTTGGCTTACTAATCTTCTTACTAGAGCCATTTTTAGCAACCAGGAGAATGACGAATATAGCTATCGCAACCACTATGAGTTCCATTTCTTCACCCTCTCTTTGAAACTCTCACCTAGTTAACCAATAAGTGGTCGTAACTCAACTTTTCGATTACATGCAAGG